>DATLYW010000053.1 GCA_035574315.1 Candidatus Zixiibacteriota bacterium | reverse complement strand
CGCTCATCGGTTCCTCCGTCTTACCTTCCCGTTATGTTTCAGTTCCCTCTTGATCGGGATCATCGTTTCAACCGCCGCAAGCCGTGGATCGTCCGCTGACGCGATATGTTTCAGTTCCCTCTTCATCGGGATCATCGTTTCAACGGAAGAGATCGCTCATCGAGTTCACGAAGATTCTTTTGTTTCAGTTCCCTCTTCATCGGGATCATCGTTTCAACCTGCTTGTCCCGCACCGGCTTGAACTCGGCGTTTATCCGTTTCAGTTCCCTCTTCATCGGGATCATCGTTTCAACTTGGAGATTCCACCCGAATCGTTACCTCGTGCTTCCGTTTCAGTTCCCTCTTCATCGGGATCATCGTTTCAACACCATGTGGTTGAAATTGGTCGGATTGGCATCAATGTTTCAGTTCCCTCTTCATCGGGATCATCGTTTCAACGATAGAGGGTGCCGTCGACCGCCCCGAGCCAGGCCTGTTTCAGTTCCCTCTTCATCGGGATCATCGTTTCAACTGGGAAATGCTCTGGGCGGAGATGCTGGCGGAACTGTTTCAGTTCCCTCTTCATCGGGATCATCGTTTCAACGGCTCGCATGAACTAACATGTGTATGTGACAACTGCGTTTCAGTTCCCTCTTCATCGGGATCATCGTTTCAACTTCCGCGGCGTCGTCGGGCGTCTCGGAGTAGCGGTTGAGTTTCAGTTCCCTCTTCATCGGGATCATCGTTTCAACCATAGGCGGCGCCATTGGCGATCAGGTGGCGGCCTAAGTTTCAGTTCCCTCTTCATCGGGATCATCGTTTCAACCCTCGCACTAGCTTCGGATCAGATCCCGATCTTCTTTTCCACGTTTCAGTTCCCTCTTCATCGGGATCATCGTTTCAACCAGGTGAAGGCGATCCGGGACCGGCAGAAGTCCCTGTTTCAGTTCCCTCTTCATCGGGATCATCGTTTCAACTGATCCGCGCCGGGCGGATCCCGGCAGGAGAAGGGAGTTTCAGTTCCCTCTTCATCGGGATCATCGTTTCAACGGCGGCGAAGTCCGCCGCGCGATCGGCATCGATGGGTTTCAGTTCCCTCTTCATCGGGATCATCGTTTCAACCCTAGAGCCGTGAGCCTCCTTCGCGCCGCCGCGAGTTTCAGTTCCCTCTTCATCGGGATCATCGTTTCAACAGGGTCGACCTTGGAGAACACACGGTAGATGACTCCGTTTCAGTTCCCTCTTCATCGGGATCATCGTTTCAACCGATTGCAAAATCCAGTGGCACGGCTACCTGGAAAGGTTTCAGTTCCCTCTTCATCGGGATCATCGTTTCAACTGATTTTCTGATCTTTGATCCGCCGCCCGCCTTTCCGTTTCAGTTCCCTCTTCATCGGGATCATCGTTTCAACGACTTCGACCGCGGCTTGCTCGGCGGGTTTAACCTCGTTTCAGTTCCCTCTTCATCGGGATCATCGTTTCAACGGTCGGGTGCCGATGGCGTCCCCGACCGGCCTGTCGGTTTCAGTTCCCTCTTCATCGGGATCATCGTTTCAACGGTCCTCTCCGTGGTGTCCCGGCGGCTCTTGCCAACTGTTTCAGTTCCCTCTTCATCGGGATCATCGTTTCAACTTGAAGCCTTGACAACCCGGGTACCATTTTATACAAGTGTTTCAGTTCCCTCTTCATCGGGATCATCGTTTCAACTCCGACTGCGATAAACAGACCTGGGTCTTGCTACAGTTTCAGTTCCCTCTTCATCGGGATCATCGTTTCAACGACGAGGCCGGGATGAGTGCGTGCCTTAAGAAAACAGTTTCAGTTCCCTCTTCATCGGGATCATCGTTTCAACCAATTGCCCGGAGAATCCGAACGTCTTAAAGGCGTGTCGTTTCAGTTCCCTCTTCATCGGGATCATCGTTTCAACACATATTCCATGCGGGCCTGTATCACGAATAAACGGGTTTCAGTTCCCTCTTCATCGGGATCATCGTTTCAACCGATACGAGGGCAGGGATGCTTACCACGGTGTCGTAGTTTCAGTTCCCTCTTCATCGGGATCATCGTTTCAACGCGTACTACAACGAGAACGACCCCTTTTGCGCCGCGGTTTCAGTTCCCTCTTCATCGGGATCATCGTTTCAACCTGACGACGACCAACGTTGTGCCGGTGTTTGTCGAGTTTCAGTTCCCTCTTCATCGGGATCATCGTTTCAACCGATGGCGACAAGTTCGCCATGTTCAACGCCGAGTGTTTCAGTTCCCTCTTCATCGGGATCATCGTTTCAACGGTGCGGCCATAGGGTATACTCTTGTCGGAACCATCGGTTTCAGTTCCCTCTTCATCGGGATCATCGTTTCAACGATGAAGTCACCTTGACTGTCGGAAACCACCTTCTCGTTTCAGTTCCCTCTTCATCGGGATCATCGTTTCAACAACGCAGATTTTGCACATGGACGAGAGGGGCGTGGTCCGTTTCAGTTCCCTCTTCATCGGGATCATCGTTTCAACATGGCGCGGTGAACTGAAGGTTGACGATCAGGCCCTGTTTCAGTTCCCTCTTCATCGGGATCATCGTTTCAACTTGCCCTTGAAGGGGCGGCTGTTGGTGGCCGCCCCCTTGTTTCAGTTCCCTCTTCATCGGGATCATCGTTTCAACCCCCATGCCGGAGCGGGCGGGGAGATCGCTCTGGTAAGTTTCAGTTCCCTCTTCATCGGGATCATCGTTTCAACAAGGGATGCGTTCGGGCGCATCCTGGGCAGGGTCTACCGGTTTCAGTTCCCTCTTCATCGGGATCATCGTTTCAACGTAAACCTCGGGTATCTCCACTACGAACGCGAGCCGGGTTTCAGTTCCCTCTTCATCGGGATCATCGTTTCAACTGGCTGCCGTCCCACGAGAACGTTCGGCGTTTTTCAGAGTTTCAGTTCCCTCTTCATCGGGATCATCGTTTCAACTTCTGGATCTCGTTCTTGACCTCGTCCGAAGCCTCGATGTTTCAGTTCCCTCTTCATCGGGATCATCGTTTCAACTCCGATACGTCAAGTCAAGGGACACATTGGTAATCACGTTTCAGTTCCCTCTTCATCGGGATCATCGTTTCAACCGGTTCCGCCGCCACCACCCGCGACGCCGACGCGTGTTTCAGTTCCCTCTTCATCGGGATCATCGTTTCAACGCCCGGCGAGGGTGATTTCCTCGAAAAGGCCTAAAGTTTCAGTTCCCTCTTCATCGGGATCATCGTTTCAACCTCGGCTGCGGGCCGGAGGGCTGCGCCAGTGCGAGCGCGTTTCAGTTCCCTCTTCATCGGGATCATCGTTTCAACGTTTTCGAGTTCCAGGACCGCTTTGACGGCAATCCGTTTCAGTTCCCTCTTCATCGGGATCATCGTTTCAACTTGGTCGCGCACGCTGCTTGCCCACGAGGGGTGCATGTTTCAGTTCCCTCTTCATCGGGATCATCGTTTCAACCCGTTCCAGCTCAGCCTGCACGGCCTCGTTGAACTTGCGTTTCAGTTCCCTCTTCATCGGGATCATCGTTTCAACCTGATACTACCTCAATACCAGATAAGGACGAATTCCGTTTCAGTTCCCTCTTCATCGGGATCATCGTTTCAACGGTTCGGCCCCGAGAGTTGCAGGCCGGTTCACTTGAGTTTCAGTTCCCTCTTCATCGGGATCATCGTTTCAACCCAGGACGCACGGACAAAGGATGGAGAGGCGTACAAGTTTCAGTTCCCTCTTCATCGGGATCATCGTTTCAACCGCTCTCGCCGCCGACGATGACCCAGTGGATGCGGCGTTTCAGTTCCCTCTTCATCGGGATCATCGTTTCAACTTGACCGCCTTGAAGCGGAATTCCGGGTACTTGCCGTGTTTCAGTTCCCTCTTCATCGGGATCATCGTTTCAACTCACAGTAGGATTCCAGCGACTTCACGATCTTCAGTTTCAGTTCCCTCTTCATCGGGATCATCGTTTCAACCGCCAACTTTCTTCGCTCCCTCGACCACCGCCTCGCGTTTCAGTTCCCTCTTCATCGGGATCATCGTTTCAACGGGGGGCCTCTGGACCCTGCCGCGCGGGGACTTCACCGTTTCAGTTCCCTCTTCATCGGGATCATCGTTTCAACCCCCAGGCCGGATCGGAGTGGCGAACATCTGCGCGTTTCAGTTCCCTCTTCATCGGGATCATCGTTTCAACTCGGGTGGCAGGGCAAGGACGACAAGAGACGGATACGTTTCAGTTCCCTCTTCATCGGGATCATCGTTTCAACCGTTGGAGTACAAGCGAGCGGGCCGCCGCGTCTGGTGTTTCAGTTCCCTCTTCATCGGGATCATCGTTTCAACCGCTCGGAAAGCTGCATAAAAACGGTACCTTGCGGCCGGACAGGCTGCCTTTTACGTCGAAAACTCGGTTTCTGCACAAAACCCCCGATGCTTTTCGAGAATCTCTCGATCAGAAGACATCCCCACAAAAATTCCGATACTCGCAGTCGACGCAGCGGTTTCTTACCGGCGTCGGCGGCGGCATCTCCTCTGTCACGATCATTCGCCTCATTTCGCCGAGCAAGGTCCGCGTTCGCTCCTTGAGGTCCTCCGTCAGGTTCATGACGACCGCGTCGTCGGCCGGAATGAGGTACACGAATCCTTTTGTTACCGGGCGCCGGAAGCGATCCTCTAGCAGCAGAGCGTACGCGCAGAGCTGGAATACATGGTTCCGGTGCGGTTTCCCGGTGGTCCATTTGAAATCGACCGGAAACAAACCGTCCGTCGTTTCGATCAGCAGATCCAGCCGGCCGGAGAGGCCCAACCGTTCCGAGTCGAGCCAAAAATGAAAATGTCTTTTGCCCTCCTGAAGACCGTATTCCCTGAGCTTCCGCCGTTTTTCCAATCGATCGATCTGCGCCTCCTCGACCTTGCCTTGTTCTATCTTCCACGTCGCTTTTCTCTCGACGGGCATCGCGTACTGGAAAAAGACGATCCGCGGACAGTACGCGTACTGCTTGACGTCGTTGACGCGGAGGGGAATCATCGGACGTTCGACTCCTCCGGTTTCCGGTTTTCCTTGATCAGCACCTCCTTGACGTCCCTGTCGCAGATCGGCTGCAAGAGAATCCTTCCGGGATTCCCGTCCAAGACTGCCGCCAGCCTTGAAAACAGCTCCTCCCTCTTGTTTCGGTTCAGCTTGCCCGCAAAGGCGCTGTATTGAATGCGCGTGAGCCCATAGTCGAGGCAGGTCTCGGAAACCTTCAGCCGGATCCTGTCGCTCTCGATGTCGTAGATGACGAGTGTCCGGAGTTCTTCCACTGCCCGTTCCCGCGCCTTGCCCGGTGACGTTCACACTCGCGCTCACCGTCGGTTTCCCCTACCATTTGAACGAGAACGCCTTGTACGGTCCGGCGCCGCGCAAAAATGCCGCGAGCCTTCTCGCCTGCATCTGGATGATCGACCGAATCTGATATTGCTTGCCGCGATACGGCTCTTCGGTGTAAAGCCGTTCGATGATCCGTTCGCCGATGCGCCGCCTCGTTTCGGCGTCCAGCAATCCGTCCTTCATGCCGATGTCCATGCCGAGATTGACGCACGCGATGACGCTACGGTCGACGACGGGCTGCCTGAACTCCTCGACGAGATCGAGCACCAACGACGGCTTCCCCGGCCGGTCCACGTGGAGAAACCCGGCGAACGGCTCCAGCCCGGCGTTGAGCACCGCTCCCCAGACCTGGGAGTACAGGATCCCATAGCCGTAGTTGAGCAGGGAGTTGACCGCATCCTGGGCGCCCCGATGCTCGCGGCCGAAGAACTCGACCTTATGGCCGACGATCTCTTTGACGCCGTCCCAGTAGAGACGCCCGGCCGTCCCTTCCGTTCCCATCAGAGTTCCCCGGGCCTCGGCGACCGAAGTGGCATCGATCCGCGGCACCTTCTTCCACAGACCCCGGAGCTGGCCGACGATCGCTTCGATCTTCCGGAATCTCTCTTCATCTTCCTTTTTGATGTGCTTGCCGAAATAGCGAAGCAGTCGTTCTTGATTCTTGACCTTGCCGAGCACCACCGCCTTGGAGAACTCCAGCCCCCTCCGGTCGGTCAAAGCGAGAATCTGCTCTCGGCGGGTCTGGACTGTTGCCGTGAGCATCGGCGAGGTCACCATCGCGTAGGGCTTCCCCGTCGAATCCAGAAAGCTCAGCCGGACGCCACGCACGCAAAGCTCCTGCAGAAGGTCCGAAGAGACCGTGATCCCCTTCGAGCCGACCACCACCTCCTGGAGCCGGAACAAAGGAAATTGATAGATTACGTCCTTGCCCTTTCGGGCAAGCAGTCGCTCGCTCTTCTTGCTGAGGAAGAGGCCGAATCCGGAGAAAATGAGCTGCGACCCATCCTCGCTCTTGACAAGCGAAATGCCCTCGTCGACGCGCACCTCGCGCCCGTCTTCCGTGGGCTCGGGCGCCTCGATCGGGAGAACCTCTGCCGCGCCCGTGAAGAGGTTGTACTGGGCCGGGAGATAACGCTCGGGTTCCGGAGAAGTTGGAACTTCGTAGGAGGTCTCGTCCGCCATACCTTGTCCCGCAGGTGCTCAAACCCGATCGCTTCAGCTAGAAAAAAATGCCTAGTCGACCTCCACGATGCGGTACCAGCCGTTCCCGAACACGACGTTCTTGCCGACGTGGACGTACTCGCCCAGCTTCAGATACGGGACGAACGGTCCGAGATCGCCCTCGAAGGACGCGTCCCCCACGAAGCCGCTCAGGTCGTGGGGAACCTCGCGCCTGCGCGAATAGCGCCTCGTTTCCACCCAGCGGGTCACGTCGGCTCTGGTGATGACTTTATCGGCAGCTTCGCCGAATGCTTTAAAGTCGATCTCCAGCGCCGCCCCGCAGTAGAAGTATGACAGGGCGTTGATCCGGTCGCGCAGGCGCTTCAGGATCGTCCCGAAGCTCGGGTGGCGCACAACCGCACCATCGACCTTCAGCATCGTCGGCGTCAAGAACCGAAGCGTTATTTGTCTCCCCCTTTCGATCCTTCCCTTCCCTGCGGAACCGGCGATATCCGCCCAGCCCAGAGGGGCCCGCGGCGGCCGGACGATGTTCTCCTCCAGGGTATAAACCGGCGTCGTGTCCCCGTCCGCGCCGACGCTCTCCACCGCAACCAGCTCCACGGGCGTGCGGCCGCGCCCCAGGCCGACCCGGCAAAGTTCTTTGAAGGTGACGATAAAATAGGGCAGGTAGTCCCGGATCCTGCCGACCAGCACCATGTCGAAGGACAAGCGGTCTCCCGCGGCATAGGTCTCCTTCTCCTCGAGCGGGGGCTTGATGACGAAGGGTCTCGGGATATCCGGATTCCTGCTGAGCCTCTCCGAGCCCTCGGGGACGAACGGGTGAAACACGGTCACATAGGGGCAAACGTTCCTGAGCTGGCAGGTCGCCGGCTCTCTGCAACCGGAGTGACAGACGATTCGACGAAACGTGCTCCCGAATCCGCCCCGGATCACATTGCCTTTGTTCCTGGCCGGCATGATGAGTGTGCTTTTGGGCTCGAAATGAAACCGAAGGTGGGACAGCGAGAAGTCCAGATGCATTTTTCCTTCCCGTCAATCGCGCAATCGACTCGCTTTCCTGACCAGGCCGGCCAGTGCCGATAGGAGCGCTCCGGTTTCCGGACCGTGCTTGAGCCAATAGCGGCTGATCCCATTTCGTCTTTCGTACCGCACCAGGTCGGTAGCCCTCAGAGTCGCCAGATGGCCGCTGACGGTCTGAAGACGGCGCCCGACGAGGTCGGCGATCCTCGTCGGGGTCATCGGCCCGCGTTCATGTAGCAGCCGAACCATCCAGTAAACCACCGGATTGCCGAGAACCCGACACACCCGCGACTCGCGGTATCTCGATTCCTTCACGACCCTAGCTCCCCGACTTCGAAAATATCCGAAATCGGCGAAAGACGTTCGAAGCTCCGTGGGGCTGGCCCCGCAGCGCGCGATGCATCGCGTGGAGCCAGCACATCAATCCGGATGCACAATCCCCATCTCGAGGAAACGCCACTCGCCGCGACTCCGTCCGTCAGTACCATCGATAATGGGATGGCGTGTTCGTAGCACACCAGACCCCCGGGCCTTTTTCGCATCCCTTTTAGGGAATGATCGAAAACGGACCCAAGCGGGACGGGCGATAGACTTCGAAGTCCCGCCGGTCGGTGGCGAAGATACGCCGCAATTTTTCGCGTTCCGCCACGCGAACGAGAGTCATGAGAGCCCAACGCGTTGCCCCGCGGCAGACAGGCGTCCCGGTAAAGCAGCAAACTTCGGGTATTCCCGAAGTTCGGTAGCAAGCCCCGTCCCTCGCGCTCCCTTTCCGTTTCCCCTTACCTCTGCCACGAAACCTCCACCGGTATCTCCACTATTTCTGACTTGCGCTCGCTGACGTTCGTCACCTTGACCCTGATCGTCGAATAAGGCTGCTGCTGAAAGTAAATGAATCCCCTGTGGAGATCGCCTGGGTAGATATTGCGCGCGCCGAAATCCTGTACGGCGAGCTCATAGCGGAATCGATTGGTGTAACTGTCTGAAGCCCCCGCGGCGGCACCTGCGATGCCGCCCGTTCCTGCCCCGATTGCCGCGCCCGCCGCTGCTCCCCGCCCCGAGTCTCCCGCAGCATGACCGATTCCGGCACCCACGGCGGCTCCTGCCGCAGCCGCGGCGATAGCCCCGACCGCAGCCTGCGTAGCAACCGTGGTTCCGATCGACGATTCTCGTACTCGCTCTGCGGCCTGAGTCAAATTGAACGCAGGGTAATACTCGCCTCCGGCAACGGCGAATATCTGCCCCGCATCGATTTCGAATTCTTGCGACCCCTTGTTCGACACGATCAGATGGACAGGCAGGATATCGGCCGCCGCGAGATCGGTCCCGAAGACCCGGGACGATTTTTCCGGCGTATCCAGCACGTCCACCGCGATCACGAGGTCGCCTATCCTCCTGGCGTTCGGAAAGGATTCCGGCGGGCGAAAAGGTGCCACACTAGTACGCAACGGCGCGGCACAACCTGCGGCCAAACACATCGCCAAGACAACTCCACCTACCTTCATAGCCTTTTCCCCTGGAAAAACTTTCTTAATTCCTCAGAGCGCTGCATCTGCCGGGCAAGATCGGCAACAAGCTCGTCCGTAACGCGATTGGTGATGTCCGTCGCCTGACTACTTCCCTCCATGACTCCGTATGCGGCGCCGCCGGAAACCGCTTCACCAACCGTTCGCGCATGGCCCACCCACACCTGCTTACCGTTCTCGGTGAGCGTCAGTCTAATACGGGCATCGACCTTGGCGACGACATCGAACGTCGATGCGCCGGTTATAATCGTGGGATGCTCGTTGATATCCACGCCGACCGACGGTTTGTCTCCTTCCAGGGCGATCGTAAGCACCAACGGCGGCGCCTTGCTGATATCAGTTACCAGCGTAAGCCGATCGAATTTATAGCTGAGCACCTGGAGCACCTTGGCCGAGACGACTTGACCGAAGGGGATCTCCGCCGTCCCGAGATCACGAGTCACCCGAATGGTCTCTTCCTCCAGCTTCGGGTCGATCACGACGCCCACATGAACCGGATAACGGTGAATTTCCGCCAATGCCTTGAAAACCCGATAACCCAGGCTGGTACTTACCGGTGGCCGCACGGTCACGTGCTTCGCGCACCCGGCCAGCATAAAGAAGCATCCGATCGCGAAAACAATCGGCTTCATCGCTTTCCTATGACTCCTCACGACTCTCATCCGAATAGTAACCTCCGAACTTCGGGTATTCCCGAAATACGGGGAATCCCCGCCCATGTCACCCAGCCATCACCGGTCACGCTCCCCTCCGTTTCCTCTGCCAGAGCTCCAGGAGCAACAGCGCCGCGCCGTCGAAGGCAAGAACATATTTCCCCGCCTCGAACACCGGCACGCGCCAGTCCAGCCCGGCCTCCACCTCGGCTCTCGGCACCACCGTGAAAATGTGATTCTTCCGCCCCATCAGATCCGACACGGGCGTCGCCTCACCATCCTGGTAGAGCAGGAGATTGGGATAGTCCTTCGTCTCCAGGATCACGCCGCAATCCTCGTCGCGGAAGAACTCGCTCGCGTGAACGCGACGACACTTCCCGATCCCCTTGATCGTCAGCATCCCAAGCTTTTCGTTCCATCTTAGCTCAACGGCGCGCTTGAGCAGCATGGCCAGATCGGCCTCGTACTCCCCCATCTCCCAGTCCCGCCGACGGTGCTGCTCCATGAAATCGTGAACCTTGACGCTCGGGAGCGACGTCCGAAACCGGTTGAGGCCGCGGTATCTTTTGGGCATAGCAGCTGGGTCACTCATCTCTCACGCCTCACGCCCGCTCAGAACGAAGGGCTCGCGCTCATAGAGGATCCAGTTCTCTCCGCGCTGGCGTGGCACCAGCGGCAGCGACCACAGCTGCTGCTCGTACTTGAAACCACGCCGCGCTTGCACGTAGGGGTTAACGTCATCAAAGGTGACGTTGTCCGGGAATTCCAGAAGAGTAACCGCCATCCGCCGCGCAAAGTTATCCCGCTCGACAGCGAGACTGGCTGTCAGATGGCATGTCAGTTCTTCAGGAGGCTCAGGACCGATCTCGGCACGGCAGTGTGCCAAAGAGTCGGTCGTACCCAGCCGCCGAAGCAATCCGAAGAGCTGAGCGATGCGCTCAGCCTCTCGTTCTGCTTCAATATAAATCTCCAAGGGCCCGCTCGGATGGCAGTACTCGCGGATGCCTGTCGACTCGACGAGTCTCTTTTCCTGGCCACGCTCTCGTGCCTCTCGGGTCTTCGGCTGGAGCGGCTTGAGCCGTTTGGTGAAAGCTCGAACCACGCAGACACGCTCAGGCGGCACCAAACGGAGCGGTGCGGCCCTGACCACGTCGAAAATTTCACGCCCCTCGGTTACCGATCCGTTGCGCTGAATCGCCGCGTCTACAAGAGCCAAACGGACCGCAGAGGGGCTCGGAACCGGCGAGGCCGGTGCAAAGCTCGGCGATGTATTCGGAATCCGGTACGAGTACATCGAGGCGAAGAACACCTCGGCCCGAATCCAATCAGCAGCCACAGCTCTAGCTCCTGAACGGGTATAAGGTCGCCCTGGCCAGGGTGTCCAAAACTCCGCACGCCTCCGCAACGTTGTTGAACCGATGCACGGCCAGCGCGCCGTTCCTAGCCGCTAGGGCCTCGATCTGCTGCGTGTAGTCGTCTCGGAGCGGGCTGATGACCGGTGCCGGAGCGTTGCGATGGGAGACGGCTATGATCCCCTCGACGCCTTCCAGGTGCGGCAGGCGAGTCGAGGTCATAGCGCCGTCCGCCCGCTGGAGCATGTTCTTGTAGCCCTCGAGGCCAAGGTGATACCGAGCCAGTCTCGTCGCTTCGTCGGCTATCGCGTATTCGTAGGTGATCTCGTTGAGACCGATCCGCCAAGGCTGGAAGAGGGAAACCACTGCATAAGCCCCCGAGCGAGTCGGTCGGTGGTACACCATCTGGGCGGCAACTTCTTCCTCGCCTTCCGGCCGTTCCTGCCCGCGGCCCGATACCGCGTGCCGTGCATGCACATGTGTATCGCGGTAGACCTCCGGTAAACCGACCGCCCAACCAAATTCAACCGTTGAGCGGCGAGATATCGCTGGCTCTTGCATCAAAAAGCCGTGCAGGTCGCAGAGAACACAGTTAGTGATGGCTTGGCCCATAGCCGCCGCGTTGTCGAGCCGCGCGAACGTTCGACGGTACTCCGGCAGATCGGCCTTCTGAGGTTCAAGCCGCCGGCAGGCTTGGCAGAAGTGATCTTTTTGAGATTCCGCTAGCCAGATGTTGTAGGTGTGCAGGTGCTTCAGCATCTCACCGGAGACTCCGTCGGTCTTCATCCCATTGGCGAGGACTACCGTGCGGGGCTCGCTGACGTTGCCGACGGTCCCCTCGTTATTGAGTGAGTGCAGATTCCACGTCACACGCATCATAAAACTGATCTCGAAGACAGAGCCATTGTTTGTCGGCATGACTAATCCTCCTTCATCCCACTTGCGCGCTGGGAGGGTTCCCATAGCAGCGCGTAGCTCTCGATTGCGGCACGAACCAAGGCGACGTTTTCCTGCGCCAGGGCCATCACTTCCTCGAGCTGCTGATCTCCAGGCCAAAACCAGTTCTTCTCCTCCGCCGCCTTATGATTCCGCCGCAGGAAGCGACGGATCGCTTCGGCCAGCCGTTCGGGTGTCTCTGCGTTTTCCAGATCTATCAGGGAAGCATAGTCCTGCGTGGACCGGTCTCGCAGAGCCCGTCGGTATGCCTGACCGAAGCGCTTTATGGATGGATGGCTATAAACATCACTGAGACGAGACAAGGGCGGTCACCTCCTTTAAAGATTGTTCGCTGTACTGGAATTCCACGGTAGTGCCCCGTGCTATATAACGGGTGAAGACCCGAACGTGCCGTTCGTAGGTCGTGAGGGTGGGATGCATGATGAAGTCGGTGATCGCGAGGGCAAGGTCCTCATTGCCTCGCACGCTACCCCTGCGAAAGAGGTATCGCCAGACGTTAAACACGCCTTCCGCATCGTTCGGCCGCTGGGTCGCGAGTTCCAGGAGAGGCTGAAGGTTCAGATGCCCAGCGGTTCCGGGCTTCCACTGATTACCGGTCTTGAACAGAGAGAAATACAGGATGTTTGAGTAGCGCGGCGTTGATGACAATCCGCTGGCCGCCCTCTGCCGCAAACGTTCCGCAAGAACAACGGAGTAGTGCGCGGCGGCATTCTGGACGCTCAGGTAGTTTAGCCGTTCACCGTACGTCTCCTGCCTTAGCTCCCGGAAATCTGTCCATTTCACCGATTCTGGCATCGGGTAAAGGACGAAGTACCCTGCGTTTCTCTGGTACACGAACCGCCCAGCCAAGGCTCCACCCACGCATCCGAGCGCCCAGTTGAAGCGATCCACCTTGGTTTGTCCCTCGCTGTACTGTCCACGAGTACGGCCGCGGAGCCCCTTAAACGCTGTCGGATCGAGCGCGCCGGGTAGCGTCTCTTCCCCATCGAACTTCGGTACCAGAGCAACGCTCTCACGTGCACGAAGGTCATCAACGAATTTTTCGAGAGCGGACTGCACGGAAAACCGCTTGGTTTCCCTCTGGCCGGCAGTGTCGGTGATAAACAAGCAGTTCCACTGGGCCGAGAGGGGATCGCGGAAATCACCGACGGTAAACGCTTCCAGCCAGCCGGTGTTGCCGCGATCTTTTAGACGAGACAGCGATGGTTTACCGTTAGGGAGGTTGATTCGATATGCCGTGCCGACATCCTTTATTTCCGGTGAGGATGATTGGTCTTCGTCAGCGAAGCTCAGAAGGGCTGCCAGACCGTAGGCCCTGGCAACATCAAAGATTTCCAGCCCACTTTTCGTAATCCAGAATTGCATCTTCTCCTCCTCCTGCCGCCATGCGGTCTGACACGCTCAGGCAGCGCGACAGCAGGACGTAAAGCGTGTACAGCTTTTCCTGGTGAAATGGCGGCATGGTGCAAGGAAGCCTGGTTGTGGATTCTTGCTTGCTTCTGCCCGCTAAGTGGCTGTCGATCTCCATCGCGGTCTCTTCTCGCATCAACCGCTGAGCCAAGTCGGCCCAGCCGTCTCGCAAGCGATAGCGGGGTACCTGACAGGCCCGCACGGAGTGGTGATGGGCCATTGCGAGAGCCGCGGCTGCCCCCAAATTGCTCCACTGTCGACTCAACCAATCCCATAGAACATAAGCTCCGATGGTCGCGTGAGGAGGCCGCCCTGGTTCTCTTGACTGATCGGCAAGAGACGGGAAGCGGGCAAGGAAGGTGCGCTGTCGGTCCGCCTCGAGCAGTTTTTGCTCCTCCGATGTTAGCCGGTCGACGTTTGACGGATTCTCCTGGAGCCAAAGATCCACGGTCTCCCACGCGGCGCGTTGCCACGCGTCGTTCGCTTTGCCGAGATCGTGAAAGATCTGGCCGACGATAACTAGGCGCTCAAGCTCGTCCCGCGGGAGACCAATGACGGAGGCGATCCTGTCCAGACCGTAGCCCTCCTTTACGCTGACAATCCTCCGGAAGCTCGATATACCTCTTCTGACGTGTTGTTCCAGCGTTTCCAGGAGCCGTCCTCGCACGGGAAGGACAGAGCGCGGCTGAGCACTCAGCGGTTTCCAGTCTACACTCTCCCCCTCGAAGAACAGCCCTGTCTCGCTCGAATATGAGACATGAGAAGAGAGGATGTAGACCCGCCCGAAACGAACATCCCTGGACTCTCGAACACGCTCTACGGACTCGGCGCCGTGGCTCTCGTCAGCCCCGCCACTTGCGTCCACGTCAAGCGACCATACTGCATCCGGATGCTCGCTTACAAAGCGGCGCACGAGGCCGACGGATACGGCGATCCGAGGAAGGAAGCGAAGCTGTCCTCTCAGCTTCTCTGGGTTGGAGTGCAGTGTCACTTCGACGGAATCGGTTTCCCGGACTGCTTCCTCCGCCTTTTTTCTGTCGCCCGTGAAGGCAGCATCAGCGAGCTTCTTCGCTGCCTGAGCGGCCATGCTGTGATCCAGCCAAGCCTTGTACCGGGGACCCAACACTCGATCCACGAGTTCCTGTTCAAGATCCCATGTGAGGATCTTCCCCTGGACCTCTTCCAACGTGCGGGCTGTGCTTTGTAGGATCTCCTCGTCGTACGGCGCTGCTACCCATTTCCCGTTCTCTTGCGGTAACCCGAAGACGACGAGTTCACCGGGGGTCTCCGCCCACCGAGCGCACCGTCCTGCGCGCTGGATGAGCGCGTCCACAGGGCAGAGTTCTGTGAGAAGCACATCACACGAGATGTCAAGCCCGACCTCCACAGCTTGGGTCGCCAGTACGAGCGCGAATCCTCGGCCGTTCTGCCCCAGAACAGCCTGCACCCGATTGTTCTGCGCAGTCCGATCGTCATCGAGGAACCGGCTGTGCACGAGAACCGGATTCAGGTCAACGAGAGCGCCGCAAAGCGCAACCGCGCGATCAACTGTATTGCACACGACCAAAATCCGTCGTGACGAGTTCGCTGCGACTTCGCGGACGACATCGGGGGTCAGTTGCCGCTCAAGGGCCATGCGGAGGGTAACTCTCCGCTGCCTGCGGACTGGAATGTCTGCTTCCCGAGCCTCTACGAGTGTAAGACCAAGACGATCCCGCATAAGATCCCGCGCCTGGCTCGCAAGCGTGGCTGTCATGATCACGAAGGGCACCCCAGCGACCTTAAGCCTGGAAGCAACAATCAGGCAGGACTGGAGCGCGCGCTCCGGATCGAAGGTATGTACTTCATCAAACACTACGAAGCTCGTAGCTACAGCCCCTGCTGGGATGTTTCCATGGCGGACACCGAGCGTCAGCGGAGCGCACGCGTACGAACTGATCACCTGATCCACCGTAGCCACCACAACGTCAGCGTAGAACAGGACACTCTCCGGTCGTCGTCCGTGGTGGGCTGCTACTCGGACGTGACTTTCGAGATCATCAGCCAGCGTTCGGAAACGATGTGCGATGGCCTCGACGAGTGCGCGGCTTGGCAGAACATAGATCAGCCGCGCAGGGAAGTGGTGCTGGCCGCGAAACGCTAGAAACGGTACGAACGCTGCCTCGGATTTTCCTGATCCCGTAGGAGCATGTAGCAGGACAGACTTGCCCTCGCTCAACAGGCGAAGCGTCTCGGTCTGATACATGTAGGGGTGCTTGCCTGGGGGCAGGTTTGCTATGCGCCGAAAAAGCTCTTCTGCCTCACAATCTTGATAGTTGTTCATTACGGCCTTCCGCCATTACCTTCCCGGGCGTGGTGAAACTCGGCGCAGTGGGCCATGATGCGCTGGACCGGCTCGGCGAGGTCCTGAAAGCCCACGGCGGCGCAAAGCTCGGGTACCACGCCGCGCGTCAGCTCGGGGATCACGTGAGGCACCCATTGATCGCGCCGCGGGTTGCGAATGTACGCCTGCCATGCGTCAGTTTCTTTCCCCACGTCGTGCACGAGGACGGCGACAGCGAGGATTCGCTGCTCTTCCTCCCTCAGCCCGTAGTGGCGGGGGCTCGCGAGGATCGGCAGCAGCTCCATCAGCACGTCCAGTTCGATCAGGCTGTGTTCGAAGAGGCTCTGCTCGTGCTCCCGCCGCTTGGCGAGTTTTTGTTTCCAACCCCGCGCCTGCATCCAGGCGGCGGTTTTGGTCATGATCTCTCGTCGATCCATACTCTTCGACCTCGAACCGAGCGTTCGCTATAGCACAGACGCGTGTCGGATCGTGTCCAATGTCTGACGGCCGCTTCGCGGCGGTTTCGCGTTTCCGGAATTCCGGAAACGCAAAGAAATCCGGGCACTATCGCCGCCCGTATCCGCCGGCCTTTTCTTCCACCACAAACCCGATCTTTCTTTTCTGCGGCTGATGCGGCGCCATTAGTCGGCGGATGGCATCAAACAACGCTTTGATATCGCCGTCGTGGCTTGCGACTTTCCGCTCCAGCTCAGACAGCTTAGCGGCCATTTCTCCGCGAGCGCCGACCATTTGGCGCAAACGAACGAAGGCACGGACCACGAATACGCTCATTTGAACGGCCCGAGGGCTATTGAGCACGTTGGCTGCCATGATCGCGCCGTGTTCGGTAAACGCGTAGGGGAGAAACCGGGGATCCCGGTGCTTCTGCGAACCGATCACAACTTGTGATCGGTTCAACTGTCTCGTTTCAACCCTGTTGAGCTGAAACATGAAATCGGCGGGGAATTTTTCGCGATTGCGCCGAACCGCTTGGTTCAACACCCGCGTTTCAACGCCGTAGATCCTCGCCAGGTCCGCGTCCAGAATCACCCTTTCGCCTCGGAGCGTCTGAATTGCCGTCTCAATGGGAACCGCACGATTGGAAGCTCGATTTGGTTTCACCGGCTGCCACCAAACCCGCTTAAAAAGACTCACCCATCGTACGAACGACCTTCACCGTCGCGATGGAATAGCCTCTTGCTCCGAGCAGATTCCAGCGCCAAGGTCACAACTTGTGGCTCGGAACCTAACGTCGCAGCGAGCACCTGTTCACTCACGTCCTGGCCAACTTTTGTCGAGAAGAATTCCTAGCCAGCACTGACTTCCGGAATTCCGAAAGTCCCGAAGAACACCCGCTCCGCCAGCACGTTCAGCTCGATCGGGCTACACTCGCGTTTTCCGCCACACCGCCAATGCTCCCCGGTTCGAAAGGCTCAACGCTCCCGCCGCTTGGCGAGTTTTTGTTTCCACTCCCGCGCCTGCATCCAGGCGGCAGCTTTGGTCATGATCTCTCGTCGATCCATACTCTTCGACCTCGAACCGAGTATTCCCTATACCACGGACGTGTGTCGGATCGTGTCCAATGTCTGACGGCCGCTTCGCGGCGGTTCAAACCGTTCAAGCAGGCCGCTTTGCGGGCAAAAACCGGTCCCCGATTTTCCCCCATTCGGCCGCTGCCTTCGGCGTCGTAGCTATCGCCCTCCGTAGCCCTTCAGGCTCTTTCGCAGCTCTCCTACAATTTCCTCCCTCAACGCCGCCGGCTCCAAAACTGTCGCGAGCGCACCGAAGCCCAGAATCCAGGTCTTGATTTCCTTCGTTCCCGCCACCTCGAAAGTGAGCTCTAAGGAGCCGTCCGTACGCTTCTTGTTCCGCTGGCTCGGGTGCCAGCGGCGCTCCTGAAGATAGCGGCTGAGGGATTTGTGAAATCGGACTTTCACTCGAACGATGTCCTCGCGAAATATGCCGAAGCTGTGGCGCAGGTAATTCGCTAGCGAGAACCCCACGGGCGCAGGGAAACGCTCGCCGGTCATGGTGATTTTTCGCATCCGGTCCACCACGAACGTCCGGACATCCTTGCGGACGTGGCAGTAGCCGATCACATAGAGGGTACCGTTGCGCAGGTGCACGGCGTACGGATCGATCCGGCGCTCGCCCGGCTCCTGATCCCTGGGATGGTACACCAGCCGGAGCGTGCGCCGCTCCCGGATCGCCTCGTTGACGATCTCCACGAACTCACGGTGCGTTCGATACTCTTTTTGCGCCGGAAGATCCGAAACGAACGCCCCCCGCAGGTCGACCAGCTCGCGGAACAGGGATCTGGGTATTCCCGCCCGGACCTTGTCGAAAAGCGACTGCAGCGACTCGTAGAGGACGGTCCCCTCCAGGGGCCGCAGTGCATCCTGGGCAAGGTAAACGGCGAGGAGCTCCGAGAGCGTGACCGGTATCGAGAGGGTCTTGCGAAAATCCGGATCGAGCTTCCAATAAACTTCCCGCCCGCTTCTGTCCTGGTAGATCGGCACCGGCAACCGCTCCAGGACCTGCAGGTCCCGGTAAATCGCCCGCGGGTGCGCGTCGAGCTGCCGCGCCATGTCCGCCACCCGGAGCCCGCCCTTGTTGTTCTCGATCAAGGAGAGAAGCTTGATAGCGCGCAGTACGGGCCGATCCCGTCCCACAACATTTCTCCGCAAAGTGCCGGCCGGCACCGGAAAATTGCCGGCTCAGATCGAACGCCCCTTGGCCTGCGCAAAACGCCGGTGCGACAATTCTTGTATCAACCGCGGATTTTACGCGTTCTGCAAAATCAGGGCAAGAATTTCTTGGAAACGACCGAGGACCGGAGACGGAGGACCGAGCTATTGGCATCTGGGTGACCGAGAGGTGCTGACACTTGTCCGCTCACTGCTCTCTGCAGCTCGTGGGCGCTGGCGCGCCTTCAACTCCCCCGGTGCTCGAGGATCTCGTCGAGCAGGAAAAGTCCGGTGAGGAGGGATCGCAGGCAGATGAGCGCGTTCAGGTCGTCGACGAGCTGGGAGCTGATCGCGCGCTGGGCAAGGACGACCTGCAGCGCCGCGCGGCTGCTCCGGGCGTCGCGGTCGAGAGCGTCGACGAAGGCATCGTACGCCTCCCGCACGCTCGCTTCCCGGGTCGCGGCCCATTGCCGGGCGAGAGCGCCGAGGCCCTCCAGCGCCCGCTCCGACCGCTTCAACTGCTCGCGGACCTCCGACGGCGCGCCGCCCTCTTCTTCGCCGGTCGCGCCCTGAGCGGCATAGGCCAGCATGAACTCGTAAGCCGACTCGACCGTCTCGATGCGCTCCCTGAGCGCGCTTTCGATCGACGCGCTCATCGAGCGGCCGCTTCGCCTCTGCGGCCCGCGGTCGCGTCGCTTCGCTCCAGCTCGACCGGCCAGCGGCTCGGGTCGTGGTGCTCGAGGTAGCGCTCGCGCGGGATAAAACCGTGCAGCATCGAGAGCGTGATCCAGCGCTTTTCGGGCCGGACGGCGAAATATACGTGGACGAGGATCAGGGCGATGAGCGCCACGCTCGCGGCGCCGTGGATCACGTAGATGATTCCCCAGGTGCCGTCGTCGAGAACGTAAGGATTGCGCTCCCACCACGGGGTGTCGACCTTCGCCATCATGGCGAGGCCGGTGGCGATCGTCGCCAGCACGGCGAGCGCCGCGGCGTGATGGAAGAGCTTGTTTTCGAGCGGGTTCTTTCCCGGTTTTCCCGGTGCCGGCGCCGAGCGGTCGAAGATCTGCTTGAGCGCCAGCCACCCGTCGCGGAGATCGCGCCCGCTCACCCACATCAGGCCGAGCCCCTTATAAAAGGAGGCGTGGACGACATGGAAGGCGATTGCCGCGGTGAGCGCCAAGCCAGCGATCCAGTGCGGCGTCACCCACGCGAACTTGACCCCCCAGATCGGCAGAAATGCCGTGCCGAGCAGCGTGAGGACCGACGCCGCCATCACCCAATGGAACAGCCGCGACGCCAGCGTGTGGCGCAGGACCCACTTCGGGAGCCGGCTCGACACATCCCCGGTCCGCTGAGTTTCCCCGGCGGGAAGCCTGCGCCAGCGCCAGTGGTACAGCGCCGCGTGCGCCACGACCGCCAGCGCCGCCACCGCCACCGCCACCCACATCAGATCCCACGACAGGCCGACGAGAATTTCCTGGCCCCAGGGATTGCGCTCCCGGCGAAGCCACTCCATCTAAACCTTGACCCCCCGCACCGCCCTCTTCACCAGGTTCTTCATCAGCAGCACCTTGAAATGATTGTAGTTGAGCGGCTTGGCGCCCCAGATCGCCGTCCGGCCGGCAAGGTCCGCAACGTCTTCGCTCGGCTTTTCACCTTTCAGGCTGTCCTCCACCGCCTTGAGCCGCAGCGGACGGGCGGCGACGCCGCCCACCGCGATCCGCGCCTGCTTGATGACGCCCCCGTCGACGATCATCGCGGAAGCGACGTTGACCAGCGGGAAGTCCCAGGCCTCGCGATCCGCGACCTTCTCGAAATAGAAGCGCGCGCCCGCCCAGGTTCCGGGAATCCGGATCGCCGTGAGCAGGTCGCCCGGCCTGAGGACCGTCATGCGCGTGATGTCGGTCTTCGGGCCGATGAAAAATTCCTCTGCCGGGACCGTTCGCTCTCCCTTGGCGTTCCGGATGACGAACCGCGCGTCCAGCGCGATCAACGCCGGCGCCGTGTCCGACGGCGACACCGCCACGCAGCGGTCGGCCTCGAACAGGCAGTGCTCCCGGTTCATGGCCGTCGGCGTGTCCGCGTAGCACGTGTTGCCGCCGGCGCGGTAACAAGGCATCCCGCCCCGGTAATACCAGCAGCGCGTATCCTGGGCGACGTTGCCGCCGAGCGTCCCCTGGTGGCGGATCTGGGGAGTCGCGACCTTGCGCGCGGCCTGAGCCAGAAGCGCGTAGCGCGACTGGATGAGGGAGCTCGTCGCGACCTCCGTGAGCGTCGTCATCGCGCCGATCTCGACGCCGTCGCCCTGCTGGCGGATGCCCCTGAGCTCCTTGATCTGGCTCAGGTCGACGACGACCCTGGGTCGCTTGACGCGATCCTTAAACCAGTCCAGGCTGTCCATCCCCCCGGCCAGAACCCACGCGTCCTTGCCGTGCTTTGCGAGCAGCGCGACCGCGTCGGCGACGCTCGCCGGCTGAAAGAGTTCGAAGGTCGGCATCATATCCTGGATCATCGCCATCGCTTCACCCTCCGCTAGACGTTGACCTCGAGCGGTTTGAACGACTGCGGCTTGCCCTCCGCCGCGTTCAAGATCATGTCGCAGGTCACCGGCGACCTGTTGAAATAGACTCCGCCCAGCGCATCGGAGATCGCGCACAGCACCGCCGCCGCCGCCGCTCCCAGGGGCGGCTCGCCGATCCCCTTGGCGCCGACCGGGTTGAACCGGTCGGGCTGGTTGACGGCGTCCCATTGAATGTCGAGCGGCACGTCGAGATAGGTCGGAAGCTTCTGGCCATAAAGCCCCCGGGTGGCTGAGAGCCCCAGCTTCGAGTCGAAAATGTGCCGTTCGGTGAGCGCGAAGCCGAAGCCCTGGACCGCCCCGCCGGTCAGCTGGTTGCCGAGGTTCTTGGGATGAAGCACGGTACCGCAGTCGGCCACCTCCAGACACTCCTGGATTTCGACGCGACCGGTCTCGAGGTCGACCTCGACCTGAACGAACGCAGCGCAAAAAGCGGGGATCAGCCCTTTGCTGGGCAGGTTATCCCTGGCCACGCCCATGAGCCCCTGCCCCGCGAGCGCAGTCGCCGCGCGCACCGTGAGCGGGTTCAGGTCCTTCGGCAACTCCTGGCCGCTGTACTTTCCCCCGAGCTTGATGGCGCGCTGCGCCGCCTCGGCGAAGCTCAACCCCTTCGACGGGTCCGCCTTGAGAAAGACCCTGCCGTTGCCGACGTCGAAGTCGTCCGGCGTCCCGTTGAGCGCCTTCGCGGCGATCTCCTGGAGCTTCTTTTTCGCGTCCATCGCCGCGACATAATTCGTGCGCGTGAGCGTGTAAGAGGTGTTGCTTCCGACCTGAGGCGAGTTCCACGGCACGTTCTTGCCGGTGTTGCCGGCCACGATCTCGCAGCGATCCCAGGGCATGCCGAGCACCTCGGCCGCCGTGCGCGAGGTGGCGGCATAGGAAAAGGTTCCCAGGTTGCCCGCCCCGTTGTGAATGTAGAGCTTGCCGTCGGGCTTGATCAGCACCAGGCCGTCGAATCCCGTGCGGCCGGCGGAGTGGAACGCGACTCCAACGCCGACTCCGGTCGCCTTGCTGCCCTTTCGCCGGCCGCTCAGCGCCTGCTTCTTCGCCCAGTTGAAGCGTTTTGCCCCCTTGTCGAGAGCCTCCCGCAGATAGGAGCTCGTGATCGGCCCCTGCTTGGGGCCGACCTTGCCGTCGTGGCCGGGAGCGTTCACGCGGCGGATCGCGACGCGATCGACTCCCAGCTTGCGGGCGGCCTTGTCGATGAAAGGCTCGATTGCGGCCGCGATCTGATTTTCGCCCGGCCCGCGCTGGGGATACCGCGGCGGCGTGTTGGTAAGCACGCAGACCGAACGCCAGCGCATCGCCATCGGCTGATACACCAACGAAACGGCCGTGCCGGAGTTGCGGAAGTCGGGGAACCCTTCATACGGGCCGTTGCTCTGGATGATGTAGAGGTCGAGCGCCGTGATGCGCCCGTCCTTGCGGAAGCCGATCTTCACCCAGCCCTGGTATCCCGGCCGCGCTCTCCCGAAGGCGTGCTCCTCGTCGCGACTCACGCGCATCATCACCGGCCGGCCGGTCTTCTTCGCCAGCAGCGCCGGGATTCCCCATTGCGGGTAGCCGGTGCCCTTGGAGCCGAAGCCGCCGCCGGTGTTCTCGCTGATGAAAACCAGCTGCGAGGGATCGATGCCGAGGAGCTTCGCGACGCCCGGGACGACGAAGGAGACGCTTTGTGAGGAGGCGTGGAGGTAGAGCTTCCCGTTCTGCCAGTAGGCCATCGCCGTGCGCGGCTCCATGCTGTGATGCGACAGCGCCTGCGTGACAAAGCTCTCTTCCAGAACGAGATCGGCCTGCTTGAAGCCCGCTTCGAGATCGCCGTACTGCCACTCCTCCGCGGGCCTGCCCGTGGGGAGCCTGCCGTGCTCGACCCCGGCGAAATCGCGCGCCGTCCACTTGATGGTTTGCAGCTTGAGCTCGCGCCCGCCGACGTTTCCGCCGGCGCGCGGATCAGGGCCGCCCGGCCGCAGGGTCTCGAGCGGATCGATCACGAACGGCAGCGGCTGGAGGTCGATCTTGATCCGCTCCACCGCCTCCGCCGCGGTGGTCTCGTCGACCGCTGCGACCGCCAGGATCGGCTCGCCGGCGTAAAGCGGCTCGTTGGTCAGCATGGGTTCCTGCAGCCCCTCGACCTTGGGAACCTCATCGGCGGTGAGGACCGCGACCACTCCCTTCATCGCGAGCGCGCCGCGGGTGTCGAGCTTCCGCACCCTCGCGTGAGGCATGGGGCTCCTCAGAAGCTTGGCGAAAAGCATCCCCGAGGCGCGGAAGTCCTCGGCATATTTCGCTTTGCCCGTGACCTTTCCGATCAAATCCGGAGGAGCGAAGTCCTTGCCAATGAGCTTATAGCTGGCCATATCTGCTCGCCTCCGCTGCCCGCATGACAGCATTCAGGTAGTAGTCGTAGGCTCCGCACCGGCAAAGGTTTCCCGACAGCGCTTCCGCAGCCTGAGCCCGCGTCGGCTTGGGATTGACCTTCAGGAAAGCCACCGCCGACATGATCTGCCCCGGCGTGCAGAAACCGCACTGCGGGGCGTTTTCGTCCACGAACGCTTTCTGCACCGGGTGCAGGCCGCCGTTCGGCCCGGACAGCCCTTCGATCGTGGTGATCCTGGAATTCCGCACCGTGTGCGTCAGCACGGAACAGGAGTAGCGCGCCACGTCGTCGATCAGGACCGTGCAGTTGCCGCACTCCCCGCGGTCGCAGCCGAGCTTGGTCCCGGTGAGGCCGAGCTTGTAGCGGAGCGTCATCGCGAGGGTTTCCTGCTTCATGATGTCGACGCGCCGCTTCTGCCCGTTGACGTTGAGCGTGACCAGGCGCTCGACCGCGCCCGGAAGGCCGGGCTTCGCTTGAGCGAAGCCGCCGTCCCGGAAAAGATAGGCGACTGACGAGACGGCGACGCCCGAAGCGATGACCCCCTTGATGAAGCTCCGTCGCGTCAGACCCTGTCCGTTACCCAGCTCCTTTTCGTCCTCCATAAGGGGCCCCTCCCTTAGCGTTATTGCTTACCTGAAACCCCCTGCAGCACCTGAAACGCCGTATAGTCCCGGCCGGGTACGCCTGTCAATACGGTTTCGGACCCCCCTTTACCGGCGCCACTAACGTGTGTTCAATCGTTCAAACGTTTCAAGCCGTACCGCTTGCTTTCGTAGCCGGTCAAACCGTCCAGGGAATTACTCGCTTCTGTCCCGTCCGCGATCCGAGCGATCGGCGCCCGCAGGCTCGTCGGCAGGCTTGCCCTGCAGTGGCTCCGCCTCGAACAAGGAACCTGAAACTGGAAACAGGAAACCTTCTGTCGGGCTGGCACCGGCGACTCTTTCCGTCACGAGTTGTTTCATGTTAAACGGGTTGGGCGACGGACCTGGCGAACCGAGTCCGGACGTTCCAGCCTTTGAGCCGGTGCGGAGGGTACGATGCGAAGGAAAAGCTTGTGCTTCACAGTCGCCGCCGGCGCGGCCGTTTTCAGCGGATGGTTCACGCGCGCCTCCGGGCAGGAATTCCCGTACAAAGGACAAACCGTGCGCATCGTGGTCGGCTTCAGCCCCGGCGGCGGCTTCGACGCATACAGCCGAACGATCGCCCGGCATCTGGGCAAGCACTTGCCAGGGCGGCCGGCCGTGATCGTCGAGAACATGACCGGCGCCGGCAGTCTGGTCGCGGCTAACCACGTTTTCAAGGCCGCCAGGCCCGACGGCCTCACCATCGGCAACATCAACGGCGGCATCTTCGTCCAGCAGCTCCTCGGCTGGCCCGGGATCGAGTTCGACGCGACCAAGTACGAGCACGTCGGAGTTCCGGTCAGGGATAAGTCGGTTTGCGTCATGACGAAGTCCAGCGGTTTCACCACCCTGGAACAATGGATGGCTTCCAAGTCGCCGTTGAAGCTGGGCGCGACCGGGCCGGGCTCCGCGACCCACAACGTTCCTCTGATCCTGAAAGAGGCGTTGAACCTTCCCATTCAGCTCGTCTCCGGTTACAAGGGCATCGCCGACGTTCGCCTTGCGGCCGAAGGCAACGAGCTGGCCGGAGTCTGCGGGTGGACCTGGGACTCGCTCAAGGCGACATGGGGCAGGGCTCTCGATTCCGGAGACGCGGTTGTCGTGCTCCAGACCGTGGCGAAACCCATCGCCGAGCTTCCCAAGGTCCCACTGGCGATCAATGCCGCAAAGACCGCCGAGGCCCGGCAATTGATCCAGGCGGGCATACATGACGTTTCGGACCTGACTTACGCCTATGTCCTGCCTCCCGGCACGCCCAAGGATCGGGCCGCGATCGTTCGCAAGGCTTTCGTCGACACCCTCAGCGACGCGGACTTTCTCGCCGACGCGAAGAAATCAAAGCTGGGCGTCGATCCGATGACGGGAGAAGAGCTGGAGAAAACCGTCCAGCGGCTTTTCAAGCTCAGTCCCGCGGTCGTGGCGAAGCTGAGAACCGTTCTCACGAAATAGACCGATCACGGGGACGCAAAATGAGCGACCGCGGCGGACCGCAATTGATCCTCGACGGCATGAAAGAGGCGGGCATCGATTTCGTGGCCTCGCTGCCCGACGCCAATCTGGCAACCCTCCTGGCGCTCGTGGACGGCGACCCGGAACTCCCTCACGTCACGTTATGCCGCGAAGAAGAGGGCATCGGCATTTGCGCGGGCGCTTACATGGGGGGCCGAACTCCGGCCATCATCATGCAGAACGGCGGCTTTCTCAACAGCTGCAACGCGCTGACGACGACCGCCCTCAACTTCAACATACCCATCTTGCTCCTGATTTACTACGCCGGCGACCTCGGCGACGAGGGCTTCGCGACGCTCGGCTCGGTCACCGAGCCGGTCCTGAGGGGGCTCGGAATCAGGTATTACGTGCTCAGGAATCCGGACGAGATCAAACAGACGATCAAAGGGGCTACGACGCTAGCGATCGATTCAAGAAGGCCGGTGGCCGTGCTCCTGACCAAAGACGTCCTGGGGACGAGAAAATGAAACGGTACGATTGCCTGAAAATCCTGGCCGAGGAAATGGCCGACGCTCTCGTGATCTGCACGGTCGGCGGCGCTGCCGCCGAGTGGAACTCGATCAGGCCGAGCGATGGAAACCTGCGTTGCCGGACGCTCGGGTTGGTCTCCTCGATCGCCATGGGCCTCGCGCTGGCGCTGCCGAAAC
Source organism: Candidatus Zixiibacteriota bacterium (assembly GCA_035574315.1). Taxonomy (NCBI): domain Bacteria; kingdom Pseudomonadati; phylum Candidatus Zixiibacteriota; species Candidatus Zixiibacteriota bacterium. The sequence goes on along the minus strand of DATLYW010000053.1, from coordinate 141,603 downwards.
GGCGCGTCGTCGGCCTCGACGGGGACGGGGCTCTCCTGATGAACGCCTGCGGCCTGGCGACCCTGGCATGGCGAAGCCCCGCCAATTTGACGCTGCTCCTCTTCGACAACGGCATCTACGAGGCGTCGGGCCTCAGACCCACGGCGACGAGCGCCGGCGCCGACTTGATCGCAATGGCCAGGGCAGCAGGCGTGCAGAACGCTTGCTGGGCGGGCTCGTTGGAGGAGTATCGAGCGGCTCTACGCAAGGCCAAGGAAAGCGCAGCCCTGTTCATGATCGGAGCCAAGACCGAATCCGGACCGGAGTATTTCAAATCCTGGCGCGAGCTCCCGGCATTCGGCTGCAACGAGGTCGAAAACCTCTATCGCTTCATGCGGCACATCGAAAAGCTCGAGGGCAAAAGAGTCGTGCCGGTTCCCGGCCCGAGACACTGATTTCGATCCAAGCGGCTCTTTACTCCTTGGCGGCCATCTTCTTCAAGGTCTCCCGCGCCGCTCCCGTAGCGGCCCGGAACACGGCGGCGTTGACCTTTTCCGCTTCCTCGCCGACGAAGGTCATCAACTGAAAGCGCATGGTGCGCTCCGACTCGGCCTTGAATTCGGGGTCTTCAAAAGTGTCGCGAAACGCTTTCCTCAGGACCTGGACCAGTTCGGCGGGAGTCTTGGGAGGGACCGCGACGAACCTCAACATGCTCCGCGAGCCTCCCGAGATCTTGAAGGCGTCGGCCAGCGGTCCGGACGGGTCGCTGCCTTTGACCTTCCTGAACACCTCTCTGAAAGAGGGCAGGTCGGAGCGGGGATCGCGAACATGGTCCCCATCGGGGCCGAGCAGGCCCTCTTGATACAGAGGGATCACGACGCCCTCGCGGGCCATCGCAACCCCGCCGGTGTTGTAGCCGGTCAAACTCTCGGAGGTGTAGTTGATCTCCCCTCGCTGGATGGCCACGCGCAGCTCGGCGACCCCCGCGTATCCCGTCACATAGCGGTAAGGAGCGCCGAGAAGGCCGAGCGCCAGGCGAAGCCCGAGGTCCTTGTTGTTCTCGCGGGTAAACCCCCCGACGACGATCGGCTTTCCCGCCTTCACGAGATCCTCGGCGGTTTTCACTCCGGCGTCCGACCGGATGTAGACCACGGAGGTCTCGGCGGCCCCGGCGATGATCGGCATGCTGTTGAGATCGTAACGGACGGTGGTGGCGCCCAGGATCTGGGGCAGGTACATTCCCGAAAAGATCCCGACCGTCAATCCATCGGGCTTGGCGACCTCGTAAACGTAGTTCGCCCCGATGATGCCGCCGGCACCGGGCATGTTCTGCACGGTAACCGCCGGGTTTCCGGGCGCGTGCCGGGGAAAGTGCCGGGCGATGACCCTGGCGAAAACATCCGTGGGCCCGCCCGCGCTGAAATTCACGAGGAAACGAACATTTTTCCCTTTGTAAAAAGACTCCTGCGCGAAAACCGGCGCGGGGCCGAAGGCGAGGGAGACCAAGGCGACCGCGCCTACCAAAAGCACCGAGATTTTGCTGAGCATAAACCGCCCTCCTCGGCTTTCCCCGGTCATCGGGACCGGTTTCGGGTGCGAGACAAACGGCGCCTCGGAACGTGCGCGCGCCCTTCCGCGCAACCCCGTCTCTCCACCACCAGGCGCTTACCCTGGACCCCCTCTCCTCCTACGACTCCGTCGTTGCGTCTATGTACCGGCGGCCCGCCACGGTCTCGTTCTCATGAGGCACTCACCACCTTCGTCACCGAGCGCGTCGATCCGCCTTCCGGCGTGCTCTGTCCCCACACGTGGATGTACTGAGACTGAGAGCCGTCGCCCCCCGCCACCACCACCAGAATGTCCTCGGGCCGGTCCACGATCTTGAGGACGCTGTCGCGCGTCAGCTTCAAATCGGGCCTCCGCTTGACTCTCTGAGCGAAGGATTCCTCGGGGAGGTCTTTGAGACTGTAGATCGCCCGTTCCCAGAGAAACCGCTTGACCTCCTTCTTGCTGTAGCCGTCTCCGGCGATGATTTTCGCGTGCTCGGGACAGACGACCATGATCGCCTCGGGACCCGCGGGCCCGCTCATTCTTTGCGAGAAGATGGTGAGCACGCCCTCGGCCGTGGTGCTGTCCAGGTCCGACGCCCGGACCAGCCCGTCCGCGCTGATGGCCGTTACCGTGCTTTCCTCGGGACGGAAGCCGCGCTCCACGTGGAGCGGCTCCCACGGGCTGGCCTCTTCGTTCTCCCCTATGCACATCCCGTATTTGCCCGGCCAGCCGAGCGTCGCCTTGCAGGTCGTGCCCGGATAGGAGCCGCCGATGTTTCGTTGAATCAGGCGAATCGTTCGCCCGATGGTCGCGTTGGCCCGCCACCCCTCGCCCAAGGCGTTCGGGCCGCCGTTGATCTGAAGCTTGCGGCGTATGGGGCCGTTCACGATCAGCATGATCGCCGGCCCGCCGGTCGTAGCTTGAAGCGCGTAAAGGTTCAGCCTTGGATCGGTGATGGCCTCGACCGCGGCCACGAGCACGGGCATGTACTCGGGGCGGCAGCCCGCCATCACCGCGTTGATCGCGATTTTCTCCACCGTGGCGGGCGCCCACCGGGGAGGTACGAACCCGACAACGTCCTGCGGATCGTGCCGAACGGCTTCCAGCATGCGAACGACCCGCTCTTCCGTCGGAGGAACGATCGGCAGCCCGTCGCTCCAGCCTTTCTCCTCGAAGAAGGCGTTGGCGCCCCAAAGATCGTCGTCGATCTCGATTCGTTCCGCTTGAAGCATGCAGGATTCCATTTTCTTCCTTCTCGAAAAACGCACCGTTGTCGTCGCCGGTAATTCTTTTTCAGCTTCCGGTCGCGGCCTTCACTCGGGACGGCTCCGCAAGCACCGCCTCCAGAAGCCGCACGAAAGCGCCATCCGCGCGCTTTCTCACCTCGTCCAGTTTCACCGTTCCGACGGGATGCTGCACCACCACCAGAGGATGGTCTGGAGCGCCGAAGGCTTCTCTTTCCGATTTCGCGAGCGCCTCGAAGGCGTGCGTTACCACGGTCACGGCCAGCCTGCCGCGCTTTTGCAGCTCGATGCTGTCGTGGATACTCCACGACGTGCACGACCCTCAATCGCCGAGACCGCTGATAATCACATCGGCCCGGGCCGCGAGCTCGTTCAGACAGGCCTCGGGCGCCCCTTGCTGCGCTGAAAGCTTGCGCCTGCGGATGACGCCCGCAATACCGTAGGATTCCTTGAGAAGCTCTTCGAAACGAGCCTCGAGCGCATCGGCGTTCGGTTTGCCGTTGTCCAGAAATCCCACGACCTTTCCGTTGAGGTCTCGAAGCCGCGGCACGGCGGGAACTCGAGACGCGGATGATCGAGCTTTACCTTCAGGACTCAAAATGATCATTCTTTCTCCTCCTCTAAAATAGCGCCGAGCCTGATATTGCGAGCCGCCTGATTCGTCGCTCACCGGGCTAGCTCAGCCCCAGAACTCTGGCCGGGACTTTCTGCGCCATGACCTTGACCTCTTCCGGGCTCATCCCGTGATAGAGAAGCTGCCCTACGAACGCCCGGAATTCTTCCGCCGGCAGCGGCTTGAAAGCCTGGCCTCCGTCCACCGTCATGGCACAATGCTCCACCCCCACGCCTCGCGCCGCTTCGATGATGGCTCTGGGGTCCATCGTCGGCCGGTAGACCAGCTCGATGACCGCTCCTTGATCGGCCATACGCTTGCGATCTTCCAGGGAAAGGTCGTCGCGCACGTGACTGACCACGATCCGCTGCAGGCCCCGTCGATGAGCCTCTTCGACCAGCACCCGGTGTTCCTGAGGGGAGACGTGTCCGGTGGCTACGACCATGTCGCTGGCCTTTGCGATCTCCAGGATTTCGTGCATCTCGGGAACTAGCCGGCCGTTGTCGTCCAGAATCGTGATCCCCTTCCGGCCCCGCAGCCCCGCAGGGATCGGCCCCTCGTTCCTGCTGCGGCGGCCCGAGACGTGATAGGCGGACTGCCAGGTCGGGGCGAAGAGAAACTTGCACCCGATCCTGGCCGCCACCTCCACTGCGAAAGGGTTGAGCCCTCCGATGGAGTAGTTCAACACGACCGTGCCGAACAGGGCGATCTCCGGGACCAAGGGCTGAATGGTCCGTACCAGCGCCCCGGTAGGCCAGTGGTGGCTCTTGAGCACTACAGCCCTCATTCCCGCCTCCCGAGCCTGGCGCGCCGTGCCGAGGGCGTCGAGCCGCCTCGCCACGCGCAGATCGTCCGCCGGCGGCTGGTCGGGCGCGAAGTGGACGTGCATGTCGATGGCCCCGTGCATGACCTCGTCGATCACCGAGCCGAAGTTCTCCTGCGTAAGCATGCCTTCAGCCTTTCCTGGACCTTTTCAACCCCGTCCCCCGAGTCGAGCAGAGACACCGATGACGGTTGCCGTTTATCTTCGCCGATAAGAGCGCAAACACGCGCAGCCTGTCAGCCGACGAGCGAACGATCCCTTCACGACCCAGGCTTCAGGAGGTCGCGGAAGAGCGAGACGTACTTGTCGAAATCTTCCATCGCCTGAGAGTCGAACGGGAGCAGCCGGTAGGGCTTCAGATAAGGAACCGTAACATCCGGCCGGGTGGGAATCCGATGTCGGCCCCGAATCGTTTCCATCCCGGCGCGGGATAGAACGAAGTCGTAGAACAATGCCGCGGCATGCGTGTTGCTCCCGCTGCCGGTCATCGCCATGCCGACCTTGTTGATCGGGATCACTCCGTCCAGGGCCGCCCAATCGATCGGCGCTCCCTGGGCCTTCAACCTCTCCACGGTGTGGACCTGAAGCTCCGCGGCTATGGGAAATTCCCCCGCGGCCACGAGCTGCCCGATCAGAGAGTGACCCTTGCGCCACTGGATTCCCTGGCGTGCGAGCCTTTTGAAGTATTCCACGGCCGCCGGCTTACCCTCGGGCTTTTCGAGATACCGGAGCGAGGTGATGAACCAGGAATAAGGCTCCTCATCCATCCCGATTCCTCCCTTCCACTTCGGAAGCAGGAGGTCCTTGTAGGTTTTGGGCGCCGACCGAGCGGAGACCAGCTTTGTGTTGTAAGCCGTCACCCATGCGGTGATATACATTCCGGTCCAGTAGCCCCGCGGATCTTTGAGCTCGACAGGGTAGACCGCCTGTTCCGGGGAGTCGTAACGCGAAAGCAAATTTCTCTTGAAAAGGAGGTTCAGCTCGAGCTCCGGCAAGGCGACGACGTCCGCTTTGAAGCTCCCCGCGCGGGATTCGGTCAGAATCCTCGTAAGCATCTTCTCGCTGGGGCTGCGCAGATGCTGAACTTTCACATGAGGGTACTTTCCTTCGAACTGGCGGACCAGGGCCAGCGAATCTTCGGCCGTCGTGCTGGAATACCAGACGAGCCCTCCCTCTTTCCGCGCCCCCTCCGACAGACGAGCTTCCCTCTCCGCGCCGTGAATTTTGGCGATGGCGCCGAGAACCGCCTCGCGGGTCTGCGCCGGTCCCGGGGCGGGAAAGACAACTCCCAGCAAGATCAAGAGCAGTAAAGCCGCCGGCAGTCTTCTTCCCCCTGCCATCGCTCCTCCTTCCTCGTGGCCGAAGGATAGCCACGGCTCGCCTGCTGACCGCTCGCTTTCAGCTCTCGCCGCTGACGACCCGGCCACGATCGTCCCCGCGCGGGTGATTGGAAGACGCCAAACCACGAGTGATTCCGCCGGCATGAAGGCTTCCTGCCGCTGCAACTCGCTACTCCGACGCGGCTTCTTCCTCGAGGGGGCTTGCCCGTTCAAAGTAGCGGAACGTCTTTCCGCAAATCGAGTAACCTATATTATCAACCGCTTCGGCCTGTCAACGGGGTTTTTTCGCGGACTGAGAACGGCCAATTATTGAGCGACAGAGAAAAAGGGAAAGGACCTCGTCGGACTGCATGGTGGTATCGCGTGCATCGTTGGCGGGGGACACAACCGTGCACTTACCCTGCAGCGATCAGGCACCAGATCAAATCGACAGGAACAACAGAATCCCGATCGACAGCAGGCTCAAGCCCAAGATTATGGAATTTCCGACGACCATCCTTCTCCTGATCCTGGCCAACCGGTCCTCCTCCGTCTCGCCCTCCTTCAGCGGATGCCACCGGATGTGCAGCCTTGTGAGCCGTTTCGACTCACGATCGCGGTTTAAAAGAGACCAGGCGGAGAAGCAGACAGCGATCGACCCGTATGTCAGTCCTCGCAGCAGTTCCCGGTCCATCTCACGCGCCCATTCTTGTGGTCGACGAGAGTCAGGTCTCCTCGCGCGTCTCCGGATAGCTGCTCTTTCCCGTCTCCTTCGAATCCGAGAACGCGCGTTTCCACTCCTCGAGGTACTGCCGATACGATTGCAGCAATGTGCCCGCGTCCGGACCGAGCAGCGCGAGGAGAACCGTCACTCCCAACTTCGACCAGATCGACGCCTCCCAGAACCCGTATGTCCACACAAGGGCGGCGCACCAGGCAACGCTGTAGACGCCGAGGCACAACCGGGCGGCGATGTACGCCCGGTAGCTGAGCGGCTGCCTTCGCCGCGCACGACGTACGACGAACATCGTCTTTTGCTTAAAGCGAAACCTCGCCCTGCGACGGCGGGAACAATCTCGGCCGGATACAATCCACGCTGCTTGCCCTGCGGAGCTAACGGTGCAGCAGAACCGAAACGCTGTTGGACCCGCTGTTTCCCGTGACGAGATCCGGCTGCCCGTCGCCGTTCAGGTCGGTCAAGACCATCGACCGAGGCCTGCTGCCCGCAATGAACCGCTGCTGTGGCTGGAAACCGCCGGAACCGTTACCCACCAGCACGGACACGTCGTTAGTCGATCTGTTGGCGGTTACGATGTCCGCCACACCATCACCGTTCACGTCCACCGCGGCCACGGAGTTGGAACCGAACCCCGCCGCAAACTGCTGTTGCGTCTGGAAAGTGCCATCGCCATTGCCTGACAGAACCGAAACCGAGGAAGAGTTGAGGGCGGCGATCAGATCCAACGCGCCGTCGCCGTTCAAATCCGCCGCCGCAACGGAATTCGGCCCGAAAGAGGCGGTGGGATAGATCTGCTGATCCTGGAACGTACCGTCGCCACGGCCCAGCAACACCGACAAGCTGCTGGCGTTGCTGTTGGCGGTAACTATATCGGGTGCCCCGTCGCCGTTCAGGTCCGATACCACCACGGCCGCCGGCCCGCTACCGGCGGCAAAGCGCTGTTGTGGCTGAAAGGTGCCGCTACCGCTGCCGAGCAGGACGGAGACGTCGTTCGACGAGCCGTTCCCCGCCACTATGTCGGGCATACCGTCGCCGTTCAGGTCCGATACCGACAAGGCCCTCGGACCCGTGCCGGCCGCGAGGCGCTGCTCGGGCTGAAACGTTCCGTCGCCGTTTCCGAGCAGAACGGAAATGTCGTTGCTAGAGTTGTTCGCCGCCAGCAAATCCACGAATCCGTCCCGATTCAAATCCGCGGCGGCCACGGCCCAGGGATTCGAGCCGACCGCGACCCTGAGCTGCGCCTGAAGCGTACCGTCTCCATTGCCGAGCAACACCGACAGGTCGTTCGAGCTAAAGTTGCCGGTGACGACGTCCATGTGACCGTCCCCGTTCAGATCGGCGGCGGTCATCGACAGAGGCAAGCTCCCCACCGCGAAGCTCGGCGGGATCGGCTGTGGCTGCAGAGTGCCGTCGCCGTTTCCGAGAAGCACCACTGCCTCGTCGGCGGACGGAATCGCCATGGCCAGATCGACGAAGCCGTCGCCGTTCAGGTCGGCGCTGGTAACCGAATTCGGGGAGTTGCCGATAGAAAACCGTTGCTCGGCCTGGAACGTACCGCCGCCGTTCCCCAGCAATATTGAGACCCCCGCGGGACGTTGATCCGCCACCGCGAGGTCCGCCACGCCGTCGCTGTTCAGATCGGACACCGCAATCGATATGGGAGAGCCTCCGGCTGCGAATCGCTGTTCCGCTCGATACGTTCCGTCGCCGTTGCCGAGCAGCACCGACGTGTCGGCGGAGAAATTGTTCGCGGTCACAAGGTCCGGCACGCCGTCCCGGTTGAAATCGGCGACGGCAACGGCCGCCGGCAGTACTCCCACGGCAAACCGTTGCTCGCCGCGAAAGGTTCCGTCGCCGTTGCCGAGAAACACCGACACATCGTTCGTAGAGCCGTTCGCCGCCACGACGTCCGGCGCCCCGTTACCGTCGAGATCGGCCGCGGCCACGGAAACGGGAGATCCTCCGGCGGCAAACCGCTGCTGGGTTTGAAAAGTCCCGTTGCCGTTGCCGAGCAGGACGGAAATATCGTTGGAGCCTTCGTTCCCGGTTACTAAATCGAGAATGCCGTCGCGGTTCAGGTCCGCAATTGCGAGCGAAGAGGGAAGCGTTCCAGCCGGAAACCGCTGCTCCGCCTCAAATGTCCCGCTGCCGTCACCCAGCAACACTGACACGTCGTTCGAGCTCCGGTTGACGGTAACCACATCCGGAGACCCGTCTCCGTTCACATCGCCGACAGCAACCGAAAATGGGCGGCTTCCGGCAGCGAAGCGCTGCTCGGTCTGAAAGGCGCCGCCGCCTTTGCCGAGGAAAACCGAAACGTCGTTGGATGAGGCATTTGCCGCCACGAGATCCCGGATCCCGTCCCGGTTCAAATCCGCAACTGCAACAAAAACGGGACCGTCGCCCGTCGAAATTTTGGGTCCAGGATAAAGGTCCGTCACCGCGGCAGACAGAATAATGACGATGTCGCCGACGCTCGTGACACCGCCTCTCACCGGAGCGAATGTGGCGGACACCCCGCGCAGAGTCGTTCCTCCCTGCCGCACCTCGGCTACCGCCGAAATCGGACCCCGATACGTGGGCACGGCCGCAATCGCAAAGGACCCATCGGTCTGGCTGAGGGACGTAAACACGTCGAACGCCGACACGTGGGCGCCGGCGATCGGTTGCCCAAGGCTGTCGATCACTCGCCCGACCACCGTCGTGCCGGGGTCGGGCAGCACCGTGATCGTTCTCGTCGCGGTGGCGGTCTGACCGAAGTTGTCCACGGCCATCGCTTCCAAGGTCGCGGCCGTGACGCCGGTCGGAACTCTGATCTCCATCTGGTAGGGAGGCGCCGCGAGCGCAGGTTGAGCCAGGCCGTTTACGGAGAACACGACCCGGGTTACTTCGATGTTGTCGGTCGCCTCCGCTACCAGTGTCAGCGGGTCCCCCTCCACCACACTCGTCCCCTCCGGCGGTGCAACGATTTGCACCACCGGACCCGCATCGACAACGTTCAGCGACACCCTGAGCGGCTCGGGGTCGCAATCGATGAGAATACTTATCGGGTCGAGCGCCGCCGGGCTTCCGACGCTGATGGCAAACACGATCTGATCCAGCTCCATGCGAACGTCGGATACTGTCACCCCCGGCGCATCGACCGATACCCGGGAGCACAGCAAATTGAAGCCCGTGAGGGTCACCATCGCCGTCGATCCCCAGGTTACCGAGGCGCTCGACACGCCGGTTACGGTCGCGGTGAACGGAACCCCCGTCTCCCGCGTGATCGCCAACAGATTCCCTACCGCGTCGTAGTGGTATGTGGCCGCCTCGCCGGTCTCCGTGATGACTCGAACCAGCCGTCCAAGGTGGTCGTATACGTAGCCGACCCTGGGCCCCTGCGCTCCGATGTCCCCCACTCCTAACACCGAAAACCAAGCATCAGCAAAGGGTAGGACGCCGACTTCATCGATGACGCGTTCAAATTTCCCGAACTCAGGCATCATCCTGTAGCCAGGGTTACCGAAGTACGATCCGTGGTCAGAATGAGTAGAGCGACGGCCAGAGCGCCGGTATTGAAGCCAATCTGGAACTTCACGAGATCCTTCTCAACGTTGGGGCGGAACTCAATTTCGGCGAATACGCCCTTGCCTGAGTAGTCGCGCCCGAACGCAAGCTCGGCGTTCTCATTCAATTTCTGAGAATAGCGTGTGTTTGCTAACCGCAACCCGTGCTGCGCCAGGACCGCAGACAGGTGCCCCTCAAGCGTAAGGCGTAGATCACGCTGGAAGCCGACTCCGTCCCGAGGGGTGTAGGATGACAGAATGAACAAAGGGCCGCCTCCATCCGGGGCACGGACAGGCCAAAGGTCCGAAGGGTGTCCTCCACAGCTTCCTCGTTTGGCCAGCAACGGTGTTTCACTTCAGCGACTACGTACGGCACGAAGTGTTCCTTGCGGCATAACGCCAAAGCTCAGTGGCGCGCCGCTAAGGCGCGTCTACTGGAGCGCCTTGTTGGGGCCCGCTTTCGGCACGACTTCAACTGAAAGACGCCCGCGACCTTCAAGTGCGGCAGCGAGCTTTGCTTGAACGTCTAATTGCGACTTGAGAGCTTCCTCGTGAATAGGAAAGCCCGTTACTTCCATCTTCAGCGGCCGCCCACCAGAAAGGAGGTCAATCGCGAACTTTCGGAGTTGCTGCTGCTCAAGTTCCAGCTCACCGTGAGCGATAGGGGAATAGGCGCCCTTCATTAGCTGAACCCTATCAAAGCGGAAGCCCACATCTACGGCCAGAGCAAATAGTAGATTTACAAAGAGTTCATCGCCTTTTGCCGCCCAAAGTGACAGAGTCTCTTTCTCATACTTGGTATTGAGGTGATCAAGATACTCGTGCCATGCATCGAGCACGGTGCTTTCTGTTTTCCTGCGGCGATGGATGCCAAGGATCCGTCTGCCATAGAAGACTAGATCAATCATGTTCAACGCCTGAACATGATCTGTCGATAGCCGGGCCGCACGTGTTGCCATAAGGGTGTGAAATACCCATGCCTTTCTGTTATGGCGCTCGCGGGCGCGTTCGACAGCCTTTTGCGCTTGAACAGCTAGAATGGGGCCTAACAGAGTGGCGACGACGATCGCAACACTAAAAATGTCCACATTCAACCCCCTTGCGCCCGACGTTATGGTTAACGGCGGGCTGCGCCCAGCGCGTGGCTTGGCAGTGTGCTGGCAGCCCGTCCGTTCGCCTAAAGTTAGCCTGCACCTTCGTTACCCTCCGCCGTCATTGGCGGCGCTACATTTCGAGAAACCGCACTCGCATGTACGAGCGTACGCTCTCGTATACGGTTTCAAGATCGTCATTCCATTTTATGTAGTGCGGGTGATCCTTCAGCTTGATCTTTACGCCCCAGGACCGAATAGCCTTAGGGTGGTGCCGTTTGCCAAATCTTGAGCCTCGGTAGTTCAGGGCAACGAATTTGTGCCAACGTGTGCATAGATCTCGACAACCGACCAGCGAAGGGACGAGCGAACCCAGTCCAAGCGACGACTGTGCAGAGGTTCGCCGTGCGGGAAAAGTATCAAGGTAGTTGTCTCCATCTAAATCTCCCGGTTCATACAAATAACGTCGCTTGGGTACGTCGGCGTTCCACTGTCTAACTAAGCGCACAAAATACAATCGGTGTTCTTCCCACTGCGGGTCTTCTGCAAGTTCCTGATAGAAATCTATTAGGTATATCGCCAGATGAGCCAGAACGAGGATGTGTCTCCACTCGTCTGACGTTCTACTGATCCCGTCAGCGACTCGCGCCCGGGCTGGATCAACATCGAAGAAAGAAAGCGCGCATGCGAAGAGAACGGGATCATACTTCCGGGTCTTGAGATTCGCGACGAAGGTCCCAATACTCAATTCGGCCGCACGCAAGTGAGGATTACATGCAAGGTAGCTCTCGGCCAGCTCCTCCTGAAGTTCAGTACTCAAAAAATTCTTGCCGTAGAGGTTTCCGCGTAGCCCGACCGCGATCTTGTTTTGAATGAAGTACTCAACCCGATCGAGAAGTCGAAAGGACGGGACGTCTGCAGTCTGCCGACCGAAATACGCCGCTAATGTCAAGAAGTTCACTAGTCTGTACGCCGTTGACTCATGGCGATTCATAGTGGCCGCGCTTAGAGTTGGAATTCTTTGAGCCAAAATTTCTGGGCTATAGCTGCGAATAGCATCGATTAGCTCTTTTTTTTCTTGAATCAGGAGCTCAGAAATGCGGGAGATAAGCTCCGTCGTCGCAGAAAGAAGCGGTTTAAGATTGCGTTTGACGAGTTCCCTGCGCTGCTTCCTTACCTTGTAGTTTTCAACCAGCGCGTGGCTGACCACGTTCACTGCAATAAGCGCGATCCCGGCCAACACAATGACCGTCACTAACTCCCACCGGTTCTTGATCGCCGTTAGTACTTGCACTAGATCGAGCATTGGCACTCGTCCTGGTAACCGTCCCTCACCATCATGATTGGCAGGCTAACGACTGGCATGACTGGCCGGCGGCGCGCGAAGCGCGACGGGAGCCCAACGTGGAGATTGTTGGCCGAAATATAAGGGAAGTCGATTAGGTACTTCGCGGTAAGGAGTATGACTACATCGACTACCCTGGCAGATAGCTTGTGCTTAAAAAACAGTTCGTCGAATCGGCCCGCGGCGATGATGATGTCACGCGAAAGCGAGATGTCATGAACCTTAATAGAACGTCGCGCCGGCTTGAGCGTACGCAGGCTGACGTGGAGAAACTCCCTCAGTTTGTCACGCGCATTCTTGTAGTCGACCGGCCGCGCAAAGTAGCCGTCGACGTAGTACTTCTTGGCGAGAACGTTAAAGGCTTCGGCGATCCATAGGTCTGGCACATACACAAGGGCGTGTCCAAGCCTGAGTTGATGGTCAATCTCCCTCCACCATGCTTGCGACCACTCGACCCGGATCCCGTTTAGGTCTGTAACCTTCGCCGCAGGGATGAAGCGATTCGCCAAAAACTTGGCATCGACCAGATAGCAGTTCTTGTTGTTCGGCATACGTTGAATTTTTCGTGTTCTGGCCATATCCGCTGCCTGCTAACTAATTATGTAAGCTGGTTATGTAAGCTGGCCAGGTTATCCCGGCCAGCCGTTTTTGAACCAACGCTGATATTATAACCTTCTCCGATAGTTAGCAAGAAATTGTTATGCACCCGTACCCCGATAAATAGCCGCGGATCAAGAGGCAGGCCGATGGGGTGCCGGCGTTGATGAACGCGAGCCTGGATGCGATGTATGCCGAAGGCGGCGGCCTTCGGCAGCCCCCGAGAGGCTACTTAAGGCATCGGTGTTGATGGCTCTTTATTCGGTGCGCTCGGACCGGCTGTTTTGCGAGGGCTGGAGTACAACCTGTTGTTTCGCTGGTTTTTGGACATGGAAGTGGAGGAGGCGGCGTTCGATCATTCGACGTTTTCCAAGAACCGGCAGCGGCTGATTGGGCACGACATTGCCACGGAGTTCTTTTCGGGCGTCATTGAGAAGCCCGCCAGCAGCGGCTGCTGTTTGATGAGTACTTCACCGTGGATGGGACGCTCGTTGAATGGTGGGCTTCTTTTTACAGTTTTAGGCTCAACGGCGGGGAGCCGCCCAAGGGAAGTGGGGGACGGCACCGGGATGGTGGATTTTCGGGGCGAGGAAAAAAGCAACCAGACGCACGAGTCGAGCACCGATCCGCTTGCCGCTTACTTGGTCGGCTCGGCTTACAACCTGCTGCGCATGGCATTTGCGCCCGGCCACAGGATAACTGCATGCGCAAATCCAAACGTCTGATCGAATCAACCCTCAATGGGGATAAACAAGTCGCAACTATAGCCACTTCTACCAACGATAAAATGGACAATCCCCTACATCGCCGCCTCAATGATCGTTTTTCAACGGCCTAGTTAGAGCCACCCGAAGGATTGAGGCCCCCGGCCGGGTTTCCTCGCCTTCAGCCCGGGGTCCGAGGTCCGAGCCTCGAACTAACCGGAAACCGGCAAGCCGGAACCGGTTTTTACTTCCCCAGCAAACGGTCGAGCTCGCCCTCGGCGTCGAGGCGGCGCGCGTCGTCGTAGCCGCCGATCGGGAGATCGTCAATGAAGATCTGCGGCACGGTGCGACGGCCCGAGAGGCGCTCCATCTCGGCGCGCCGCTCGGGGTCGGCGGTCACGTCGATCTCCTCGAACTCGACCTGCTTCGAGCGCAGGAGCGCCTTGGCGGCGGCACAGTACGGGCAATAGGTCGTCGTATAGATTACCACTCGCGGCTTCGTTTTCACCGGAGCGCGGCCCTCCGTGTTGCAAGGTTCCGGCTTATTTGCCATGACTGGTCCCGTGAAACGCGTCGGCCTCACCGGCGGCATCGCCTCGGGGAAAAGCACGGTCGCGGCCATCCTCCGCCGCCTCGGCGCCGAGGTCGTCGACGCCGACGCGATCGCCCGCGAGGTCGTGCGGCCGGGGGAGCCCGCCTGGCGGGAGATCGTGGACGCCTTCGGACGCGAGGTCCTCGAGCCGGACGGCACCCTCGACCGCAAGAAGCTGCGCGAGATCGTCTTCAGCGACCCGGCCGCGCGAAAACGGCTCGAAGCGATCACGCACCCGCGGATCCGGGAACTCGCTCAGCGGCGGATCGAAGAGCTCGAGCGCGCGGGCGCGCGCCTGGTCGTCTACGAGGCGCCGCTCTTCTTCGAGACCAACGCGCACCACTGGCTCCGGCCGGTGATCCTCGTGGCCTGCGATGAGTCGACGCAGAGGGAAAGGCTGCGGGCCAGGGACCGCCTGAGCGAAGAAGAGATCGACCGCCATCTGGAGGCGCAAATGAGCCTGGAAGAAAAGCGGCGGCTCGCCGATTACGTGATCGAGAACACCGGGAGCCTCGCCGACCTGGAACGGAAGGTCGAAGCCCTTCTGCGGGAGATCGAGTCTACTTGACGCGTTCGAGGTAGGTGCCCTCCGATGGATCGACCCGGACCCTGTCGCCGACCTGGATGAACGGCGGGACCTGGATCGTGACTCCGGTCTCGAGCTTCGCGGGCTTGTAGGACGCGGTGGCCGTCGCCCCTTTGAGCGACGGCTCGGTGTCGATCACCTCGAGGTCGACGGTCGAGGGAGGGCTCACGCCCACCGGCTTTCCCTCGTGCAACTCCACCTCCACCACCTGGTTGGGCAGCAGAAAGGCCAGAAGGTCGCCGATGTCGTCGGCGGTCAGCGTGATCTGCTCGTAGTTCTCGGTGTCCATGAAAGTGTGGAGATCGCCGTCCCCGTACAGATACTGCATCTGGCGGGTCTCGAGCGTCGCCTGCTCGACGCGGTCCTCGGAGCGGAACTTGTACTCCGTGCCGACGCCCGTCCGGAGATTTTTCAGCTTGGTCTGCATGAAGCCGCGCTTGTTGCCCGGGGTGAGATGGCGCACGGCGGTGACCCGGTACAGGTCTCCCTCGTGAACGATGATCATCCCCGTCCGCAGCTGCGTAGCCTGAATCATTGGCCAACCTTCCTGACAAAAAACTTCAATTTTTGTTAGCAGTTTCCCCGAGGCGGTTCAACGCGGCCCTCAAGCGTAGAGGCCCCGCCACAGCATCGCGCGCGCCACGCGCTCGATCCCGATCATGAGCGCCGCCAGGCGCATGTCGACCTTGTGTCTGACGCTGGCGTCGAGCACCGCGTGGAACGAGCGCACCAGGATGTCGCGGAGCTTGCGGTGGACCTCCTCCTCGGTCCAGAAGAAGTTCTGCAGGTCCTGCACCCATTCGAAGTAGGAGACCACCACGCCGCCCGCGTTCGCGAGAATGTCCGGGATGACGAAAATCCCCTTGTCGTTCAGCACGGCGTCGGCCTCTACGGTCGTCGGACCGTTCGCTCCTTCCGCCAGGATGCGGCACTTGATCCGATCGGCGTTGGCGCCGGTGATCTGCATCTCGATGGCGGCCGGCACGAGAATGTCGCACTGGAGCTCGAGCAGCTCGGCGTTCGTGATCTTGTCGCCGTGTTTGCACCCCTCCAGGCTGTGGTCGCGCTCGGCGACCTTCAACAGCTCCGCCACCGGAAGGCCCCTGGCGTCGTACAACCCTCCGGTCCTATCCGAAACGCCGATCACCTTCACGCCGATGTTCGCCAGCTCCTTGACCACCACGGAGCCGACGTTGCCGAAGCCCTGGACCACGGCCGTGCACTTGCCGAGATCGATCCCGAGGTGCTTGGCCGCCTCCATGATGGTGTAAACCACGCCCCGGCCGGTCGCCTCCTTGCGCCCGAGCGTTCCGCCGATCGCGACCGGCTTGCCGGTGACGATCTCCGGGACCGCGTGTCCCTTGTGCTGGCTGTAGGTGTCCATGACCCACGCCATCACCTGTTCGTTCGTTCCCATGTCGGGCGCCGGGATGTCGACTTCCGGCCCGATGAAATTGAGGATCTCGGCGGTGTAGCGCCGGGTCATCGACTGCAGCTCCTGGCGCGAAAGCGTCGCCGGGTCGCAGGCGATCCCGCCCTTCGCGCCGCCCAGCGGCAGGCCGACCAGCGAGCACTTCCAGGTCATCCACATCGCCAGAGCCGACACCTCCCCCAGGTTCACTCCGGGATTGTAGCGGATGCCCCCCTTGAAGGGGCCGAGCACGTCGTTGTGCTGCACCCGGTAGCCGGTGAAGACCCGGACCCGCCCGTCGTCCATTCGGGTCGGAACGCTCACGATCAGCGAGCGGTCGGGCCGACGCAGGCGATTGGCCACGTTGGGATCGAGGTTCAGCCTCCCGGCGGCGATGTCGAACTGCTGCACGGCCATGTCGTAGGTCTCGCTGTGCCACTCTTCGGTCGCCATAAAGCCTCCCGTTGTTCGCCCGAGCGACGAGCGCTCTACCCCGGCGGCCAGCCGAGCGCGCGCCCGCCGAGCAGGTGGAAGTGAACGTGAAAAACCGTCTGCCCCGCGTGCGGCCCACAGTTGACCACGAGCCGGAAACCCGTATCCGCGACGCCGTATTTCCGGGCCAGCTCCGCCGCGGCCCGGAAGATCTCGCCGGCCACCGCGCCGTCCGCGGGCTCGAAATCGAGCAGGGTCTCGACGTGTTTCCGCGGAACGATCAGCAGGTGGACCGGCGCCCTCGGGTGGATGTCCTTGAAGGCCACCACCGAATCGCCCCGATAGACGATCTCGCCCCTCACCTTCCCCTCCACGATCCCGCAAAAGAGACACTCGCTCATCGTTCCTCCCGCGTTCACGCCCCCCGGTCGTCTCCGTCGTCCGGGCAGCGGGCGAAGATCTTGCCGCCTTCGATCTCGAGCGGCACCCGCCGGAGCGCCTTTCCCGCGCACGGTCCCCAGACGCATTCGCCGGTCGTCGGCTCGTAGAGAGCGCCGTGATTGGCGCAGAGCAGATAGCGCGTATCGGCGGTGAAGAACCGATTGTCGACCCAGTCCAGGGAGAGCGCGACGTGGCGGCAGCGGTTCACGTAGGCGCGGAGCTCGCCCCGGTAGTTGACGAGCATCGCCTCGACGGTGCTTTCGGCGCAGCGAAGGACGAACTTCCTGCTCCCGCCGTGCGCCAGATCTCCGACCTTGCCGATCAGCTTGCGCCCGGCCTTCCCTTCAGAACCCATGCGCCTTCCTCAGTCCTTCAAGAACGAAAGATCTCCCTCCGGACATCCGACCAGCACTTCGCCGCGGTCGACCGTCACCGGCAGGCGGTACAGCGACTGGCCCTGGCACGGCCCCGAGACGCAAAAACCGGTCGCGGGCTCGTAAAGCGCGCCGTGCGTGTAGCACATCAGATGGCGCCCGTCGGCGCTGAAGAACTCGTCGCGTACGAAATCCAGAGGCGTCGGCATGTGCCGGCAGCGGTTGACGTAGGCGTGGAACTCGCCGCCGTCGTTCACCACGAACCCGTCCACCCGGTACTTCTCGCAGATCAGCCAGAATTTCTTCACCGTGCCCGGCGCAACCTCCTCCACCCTGGCAACCACCCGGCGCCCGAGCCTGCTCTCGAGGCGCATCCGCCGCCGGTCCCGGACGAACTTGATCCGGTGAAGAACCAGCCCGAGAGCGTAGAGCAGCAGAAAGCCGAGCGAGAGATATATCGTGATTTCCATTCGCGGCGCGAACGACCCCGCTCACTCGCTCTCCTTGGCCGCCGACTTCCGGATCCGTTTGACCTCCTGCGCCGTTTGACGGCCGGGGATGCCCATGACTTTCATCAGCTCCGTCGTCATTTCGGCGGTCACCTGATCCTGGACGCTGCCGCGGCCGTCAGGGTCGGCCTTGAGGAAGGTGATGATCTTTTCCCTGGGCACGCCGGTCGCCTCCAGCCCGTCGAGAAATTCACCGTAGCCCACCCTTCCTCGCAGCTGCTCGACGCGGGCCAGAAGCCTCTTGCAGTCCGGACAGGTCCGGGACCACCAGCGCGCCCGGTCTCCGCAGTACACGCAACGTCGCATGAGTCGCATCTCAGCGCGACCACCGGCCGCGACCGGCCCCGCGTCCGACCGCCGGTCCCCGCGCCCCGCCGCTAGCGGACCGGGACGCGGGTCTCGGCCATGGCCTTCTGCCAAAAAACCTGGAGAGCGCGCGCGAGCCGCTCGTTGGCGGCGATGACGCCTCTGTGCCGCGGGTTCCGGCGGTTGAACGTCAGCTCCTGTCCTGCGCCGTCGAGCACCTTGCCGCCTGCCTCCTCGACGATGAGCACCCCGGCGCAGACGTCCCATTCCGAAATCAAGCGGAAGGTCAGCGTGCCGTCTCCGTCGCCGCCGGCTACCTTGGCCAGCCGGAAGGCGATGCTTCCGATCGGCTCGATCGAGCAACGGTCCACGAAGACCTGAAACTTCCGCTGGGGCTCCGACCGGCTCACCAGCAGCAAGGCCCCCTCGACTTCGGACCGCGTCGTCACGTGAATGGAGCGGCCGTTCAGAAACGCCCCCTGTCCGGCGCCGGCGCAGTAGAGCTTCTGCTCGGCCGGGTTGAAAACCACCGCGACCTTGGGAAAGCCTCCGACAACGAAGCCGATCGAGATCGCGAACTGAGGGACGCCTTCGATGAACTCCTTGGTTCCGTCGATGGGATCGATGACCCAGACGCGCCGGGCGGCGAGCCTTTGCGCGCTGTCCTTGTCCTCTTCCGAAAGCCAGCCGTCCTCGGGAAAACGCCCGCGGATGATTTCCCGGATCCTCTGATTCGCCCGTAAATCGGCGGTGGTCACGGGGTTGTTCCTGCCCTTTTCCCGGACATCGAACTTCCCCCTGAACATCGCCATGACGATGGCGCCCGCTTCCCTGGCGGCCTTCTCCGCGGTTTCGAGCTCCGCGCGGTATTCAAAGTCGTTCACCGTTTCTCCAAGCCGGCCGCGGCGCTGGACCGCGCCTTACAGAGACTCCCGGAGCTCCGCGCCGGCCCGCGCCATCTCGGCGAGCGCCTCTTCCGAATCCCCCGGCTTCAGGTTCACTCCCGCGACGGCGTTCTTGAGCACCACGACCTTGAATCCCCGGCGCAGCGCGTCGAGCGCGGTGTGCCGCACGCAATAATCCGTCGCCAGCCCCACGATGAAGATGCGCTCCACCCCGAGCCGCCGCAGCAGCTCCGGCAACGGTGTCCCTTCCGCATCGCAAGCCTCGAACCCCGAATAGCTGTCCTCGGAGGGGTCCATGCCCTTGGAGACCACGATCGCGCCTTCGAGCCGGAGCTCCGGGTGGAACTCCGCGCCGCGGGTTCCCTGGACGCAGTGCGGCGGCCACGCTCCTCCGTACTCGGCGAAATGCCTGGTCTTTTCGGGGTGCCAGTCCCGAGTTGCAATGACGGGAAGCCCACGCGCGGCGAATTTCTTGATGTAGTCGTTGACGATCGGAATGATCTTGTCCCCGCCCGCCACTCCGAGAGCCCCGCCGGGACAAAAGTCGTTCTGGAGATCGACGACCACCAGCGCGTCTTTTTCCGCTGCGTCCGGCATCGAATTTCATTATAAAGGGTGCTACGGTCATTGCAACGTAGTTTTTCCCGGGAACGACGCGCAAGTATGGAGTTTCGGGCGGTATTCTTCGACGCGGCGGGAACGCTGATTCGGCCTGCGCGGCCGGTCGGCGAGATTTACGCCGCCGCGGCGCGGCGGTACGGCGTGGAGGCGCCGGCGCGGGAGATCGACCGGCGATTCCGCGTCTGCTTCGAGGAGGCTCCGCCGCTCGCCTTCCCCGGCGCTGCGCCCTCCGAGCGAAGCGGGCGTGCCCGCTCCTGGTGGCGCACGCTGGTGGCGCGCGTCTTCGAGCCGTGGGCTCCGTTCGACGCTTTCGACCGCTGCTTTACCGAGCTGTTCGATTACTACGGCTCCGCGGAAGCCTGGACGCTCTATCCCGAAGTCCCGGAAACGCTGGCGGCTCTCAGGGGCCGCGGCCTCACGCTCGCGGTGATCTCGAACTTCGATTCCCGCCTCCACGGCGTCCTGCGCGGCCTGGGAGTCGCTCCCTACCTCGAGAACGTCTATGTCTCGGCCGAGGTCGGATACGCCAAGCCGGCCCCGGAGATCTTCGCGGCCGCGCTGGAAGCGCACGGGCTCGAGCCCCGCAGCGCCGTGCACGTGGGCGACAGCGAGGAAAACGATCTCGCCGGTGCCGTACAGGCTGGACTAGCCGGCGTGCTCGTCGACCGGCGCACGGACGGCTCCGCCGCGCCTGTCGCAGGCGGAACCCGCATCCACAGCCTTCGCGAGCTCCTGCCGTTGCTGGACCGCGGCGCAAATTCGGGCTGACGACCGCCGCGGAGAGCCGATGGCGAGGATCAAAATCACGCTCGGTATTCCAGACCACCCGCGCACCCGGGCGCTGATCGACGGGACGGTGGAGATCGAAGGCTACGAGCCGGCGATCACTTGCGAGTTCGCCAACGCGGGCGAGCGCCACTACCGGTTTGCCCGCGGAGAATTCGACGTCGGCGAGTTTTCCGCCGCGACCTATCTGCGCACGCGGGAAAAGGGATTTCCGTTCATCGCGCTGCCGATCTTTTTCGAGCGCGGGCCGCGGCAGCGCAACATCTTCTGCCGCGAGGGGCGGCTGCGCCATCCCTCGGACCTCAAAGGGAAGAAGATCGGCTGCTTCCGCTACGGCGCGACGGCCGTCGTCTGGGCGCGCGGCTTTCTCCTCGACGAGTACGGCCTTCGGACCTCCGACATGCGGTGGTTCGTTTCGGGCCGCGAGGTCTACATCGACGGGAAGCTGCCGGTCCCGGTCGAGCGCCTCGACCCGCCGCCCCCCTTCGGCCGCGAAATCCCTCACCTCTCCCGGCTGCTCAGCGAGGGCGAGCTGCACGCCGCGCTGGTGGCCGGCGATTCCGGCTTCTACGGGCTTTTCGGCGGCGGCAGGCTGCCGCGGGTCATGGGAGCCTTCCCGGGAGTGAAACCCCTGTTCGATGACACCGACGAGATCGTCCGCTACGTCAGGCAAAAGCGCATCTACCCGGTGATCCACCTCGTCGCGATGAAGGAAGACGTCGCGGCCCGCTACCCGGACCTCGCCGCCAGGCTGATCGAGGCGTTTCGCGAGGCGAAGAGGCTTTCGGTCAACTATCTCAGCGCGGCGGAGATAGAAGGCTACGAGAAGGAAAGGGCCGTGCTCGGGGAAGATCCCTACGCCTACGTCCTGGGCGAGACGGAAAAACGGACCATGGAGGCTCTCGCCCGCTATCAGGTCGAGCAGGGGCTGCTGCGGGAAGCCCCGCCGCTGGAAAGCCTGTTCGTCCGCGAGGCGTTCCAACGAGCGCCGGCTGGCGGCGGGCGGTGAGCCGCCGGCGGGTTGTCGTTCGCGCCGGTCGTCGCTTCCCTCTTTGGACCGCCGCGAGGCGGACGGCTTCAACGGAGCGAAGCGACTGAACGGTTATTTTTTATCCGTTCCCCGCAGCGCCCGCCAAACTCGCTCGGGCGTGAGCGGGAGGTCCCGGATGCGAACGCCGGTGGCGCGGTCGAGCGCGTTGCTCACCGCGGGCGCGATCGACAGCAACCCTCCCTCCCCCATCCCGCGAACTCCGAACGGCCCCGGGCCGTCCTCGTTTTCCACCAGCACCGTGTGAAATTCCTCGGGCACGTCGGAAAAACGCGGCACGCGGTAGTCGACGAGGTTCGAGTTCACCAGCTGCCCGCTCGAGTCGTACACCAGCTGCTCGAACAGGGTGTGGCCGATTCCCATCATCGCCGCCCCCTCTTCCTGCCCGATGCAGCCCTCGGGGTGGATCGCCTTGCCGACGTCGGCCACCGACACCAGGCGCTTGATCTCGATCAGCCCGGTTTCCACGTCGAGCTCCAGCTCCACCATTCCCATGCCCACTTCCCAGAACACGGGGAGCTTCCCGTCGGTGATGCTCGGCGAGGTGTAGCCGCGCCCGATCAGCTCGCCTCCTGATCCTCTGCCGAAACGGCGTTCGAGCGCTTCCTTGAACGTGAGGCGGGCCTCGCCGGAGATCAACGCTCCGTCGGCGACCGTGACGCGGTTGCGCGGGCAGCGGAACGTCTCGCTGGCGATGTCGATCAGCTGCTTCTTGAGGTCGCGCGCCGCCGCCTGCACCGCCGTTCCCATGCAGGTCGTCGAGCGGCTCGAGCCCGTCGAGCTGTCGTAGGGGGTGACCCTGGTGTCGGCACCGGAAATCCGAATCCGATCCGGGGACAGCGTCAGCTCCTCCGCCGCGATCTGCGACAGGACCGTCCGCACCCCCTGCCCCATCTCCGTGCTGCCGGCGACGATCTCGACCGTTCCGTCGGCCTGTGCGCGCGCGAGCGCCACCGAAACCGGTGTGGCCCCCGCGTTGGTCACGGCGCAGGCCATGCCGATCGGAGCGTTCTTTTTTCGCGCCGACTTCTTCCACTGGCTCGCGCCGAGAAGCTTTCTCAACCCTGAGGCGAGGTTCGCATCGATTCCCTTGAGGCCGGGCCGCAGCTCCTCTCCGCGCCGCAGCAGGTTTTTGCGCCGGAGCTCCGCCGGATCGATGCCGAGGCGCGCGGCCGCGATGTCCATCTGGGATTCTCCGGCGAAGATCACCTGGGGAGCGCCGATCGCGCGAAACGATCCCGCGGAGCCCGAGTTGGTATAGATCGCATAGGCGTCGGTGCGGATGTTGGGAATGCGGTAGGGGCCGAGCACCCGGGTCGCCGCCCGGACGGTCACCTGCGGGCCATTGTCGTCGTAAGCGCCGGTGTCGAGATAGATCTCCGCTTCCCGCGCCACGATCGTGCCGTCCCTCTTGAAGCCGGTCTTGATCCTGACCTTGGCGGCGTGGCGGCGAACGGTCACCATCGAGTCCGCGACCGAATTGCACACCCGGACCGGCGCGCCGGCCTTGCGGGCCAGCGCCACCACCAGCGGCTCGAACTTGGTGTAGGACTTGCTCCCGTAGCCGCCGCCGAGATAGCTGATCACCATGCGCACCCGCTCGACCGGAATCCGGAAGACCTGGGCGATGTCCTTGCGGACCTGAAACGGGTGCTGCGCCGAGGACCACACGGTGACGCCCTCCTCGGTCCAGCTGGCGACCACCGCGTGAGGCTCCATCGCGTAATGGTAGACCATGGGAAACGTGAAGTGATCCTCGAAGACCTCGTCGGCCTGCGCGAAACCTTCCTTGACGCTTCCCCGCTCCACGCTCTCGTGCGCGCAGATGTTGTCCACTTTGCCTTCGTGAATCAGCGGAGCTCCCGGAGCGCGGGCGGCGTCGATCCCGATGGCCGCGGGAAGCTCCTCGTACTCGACGGCGATCAGGCCGGCGGCCTCCTCCGCGGTCTCCGCGTCCGCCGCGGCGACCGCCGCCACGGGTTCGCCGACGTAGCGAACCTTGCCCGTCGCGATCACCGGCCGGCCGTTGTAGACGGCATCGAGGCCCTCGAGGTCGGCGGCGGTGAGGACCGCCGCCACCCCGGGCAGAGCCTCGGCCTGCGTGGTGTCGATCGAGCGGATCCGCGCGTGCGGGTAGGGGCTCCGCAGGATTTTCCCGTGAAGCATGCCCGGCACGACGAGATCGCCGAGAAACTTCGCCCTGCCGGTTACCTTGTCGACGCCGTCCACCCTGGGAACGCTGCGCCCGACGTACTGGAACGACCGCTTGCGCATGACCACTCCGCTCGCAAAAAGTTTTCTTCCGAAGCTAACAGAGCCGCCACCACCGCGCAAGGAAGGCGCGCTCGCCGGGCGCCTGACTGCGCCGCCCCTCCGGCGCCGACCAACCGACGGTCAATCCGGAACAAACCGGCGTCGCGCCGCCGGCCGGAGAGATCGTTGGCCGCAACCCGGCCCCTGTATCTTTCGGCCGTGGCCGATGATATGCTTCGACTGTCGGTGGCCGGTCGCGCAGCGAGGTCGTCCCCGCTTTCCGGCCGAGTCTCCGGGCGTTTCTTCGGCGAATCCCGCAAGGCCCCGCACGGGTCGTTTCGGCGTGCCGTGTCCGCTTCACGGCGGCGGCGGACGAACGCACGCAGGGCCGGAACAAACGGCCTGATCAGCTGGATTCGCGTCCCGGCGTCCAGCGGAAGTCCCGGTGGTCCATGGCGTTCACGGTCGGCGAGAAAGTCGTTTATCCAGGACGCGGGCCCTGTCTCGTAGAAGGGATCGTTCAAAAAGTGGTTTGCGGAAGGTCCGCGAGCTTTTATCGGCTGGCCCTGCTGGATGACACCAAGGCCGATTTGTTCGTGCCGGTCGACGGCTTCAGCCATTTACAGACGCGCTCGCTGTTGGACCGCTCCGAGATTCCCATGTTGCTGAACCGCCTCAAGACGCACGCCGCAGTGCCCGGAGGGCTCGAAACGCCGAAGAGCTGGCGCCAGCGAGCGGCCGAAACTTCGAAACTTTTCAAGTCGGGATCCATATTCGACCTGGCTGATATGGTGGGGTCGCTGACTCAATCGCAGAGCAACAAGCCCCTCGCCCCGCACGAGCGCGCGACGTTGCAACGGGCCAGGGAGCTGCTCGTTTGCGAGATCGCAGAAGTGCTGAACGAAAGCAAAGTGGCCGCGGAAGAGCGGATCGACCGGGCGCTCAACGGCCCGGGCGAGAGCGAGCCCGACAGGAAGCTGAACGCGGTGTCGTTATCGGTTGGATCCCCGCACCGCCCGGCGCGCCGCAAGCGCCGGCGTTAGCCGGCCGGGGAGTTTTCGACCAGGGGGGCTTTCGCATGGGAAATCAAACTTATAGCAAGCGCCAGAAAGAGCTGGCGCGCAAGCGGAAACAACAGGACAAGCTCGCACGGCGGCTTCAGCGAAAGGCGGACAAAGCCAAAAGCCGGATGTCGGAAACGGGAAACGCGAGCCAGCCGCCTGACCCTGGCGTGCCCCCGGAGACGTAGCCTTCGGCCTTCTACGAGCGGCAGCCGGGCAGCAACGGACGGCGCGGAAAAAGGAGCCCGGTGCCGCCGAGCCGACCGCCGGATCTGCTCCGAGACAATCCGTCAACGAGAAATTTCAGCAACCCTGAGCTCGTGGCCTCCGGGTCATCGCTGCATTGGGAAGGGGTTCTACAAGCGGCGCCACGCACAAAAAAGGGCAGCCGCGTCAGGCGCGGCTGCCCTTGCCGTCGGCTCGACGAATTCTCTCAGCCCTCGATGACCTTCTTCCACTTCGCCCGAACTTTTTCCTTCAGCTCGGGCGAGGACTCGGCGACCGGCGGGAAGTCCTTGATCCATTCGAACGGCCGGCAGGCGTCGATCACCGCCCGGGAATTGAAGCCCTTCTTGCCCGGCTGGATCCTGGGATCGAGCGGCCCGCTCCAGCAGCGGCGCAGGATTTCGATCGACTCGACCGGGTCCGAGCGGCTGGCGAGCGCCCAGATGACGTCGAAGGTGTTGGTGGGATCGATGTCGTCGTCGACCACGATCACGTAGCGCCCGAGGTAGGCGCCGGCGTGCACCTGAGAGGCGGCCAGCATCGCCTGGCGAGCGTGGCCGGGATAGCGCTGCTTGATCGAGATCACGTTGAACAACCGGCCGCCGCCGGCCTCGTGGCACCACACGCCCTTGACGTCGGGAACGCCGGCCTTCTCCACCTGGTCCCAGATCAGCGCCGACTTTACCATGCATTTGGCGAGCGAGTAGTCGGAGGGCGGCCGCCCCGGCCGGGCGCAGGTGAGGATCGGGTCGTTGCGGTAGTAGATGTTCTGCACCCGCACCACGGGCTCGGGCCGGCTCGAGCTGGCGTAATAACCGGTCCATTCGCCGAACGGGCCTTCGGTTCGGCGATCGTTGGGGTCCATGAAGCCTTCGATCACGATCTCCGCGTGCGCCGGGAACGGCAGCCCCGTCGCCCTGCCTTCGATGACCTCGATCGGCTCTCCCTTCAAGCCGCCGGCGTAGTCGAACTCCGATACGCCGTAGTCGATCTCGTTACCCGAAACCATGAACAGCACCGGATCCTGGCCGACCGAGATGATCACCGGGCACGGCTGGCCGCGTTCGAAGTACTTGGCACGCTGGATGCTGCCGTGCTTGCCGGGCGAGATGTAGCAGCTCATGGTCTTTTCGTCCTGCACCATCCCGCGATAGGCGCCGAAGTTCACCCAGCCCTCGTCCGGGTCGCGCGTGATCACGAGGCACGCGGTCCCGATGAAGCGCCCGCCGTCCAGCTCGTGGATGAACGGCACGGGGAACTTCAGCAGGTTGACGTCGTCGCCCGACATGACGTTTTCGAGGACCGGGCCCTTGGTCACTTTTTTCGCCGGAATCGGCTGGTGATTCGCCAGCTTCTGGCGCAACGCCCGCACGAGGTCCAGGCTCGTGAGGTCCAGGGGCAGCCCCAGGTTCAGCGCCATCCGCTTGAAGGAAGCGTTTTGCGCGAACAGCGTCCGGTATCCTTTTGGATAGTCCTTGATGTTGTCGAACAGGACCGCAGGCACCGGCCCCTTGCTCTCGCGCGCGATCAGCTCCGAGAGCGTCCCCATCTCCAGGTTCCAGTCGACCCCGTCGATCTTCTTCAGCTCGCCGAAGCTGTCGACGATCTCCAGCCAGTCGCGCAGGTCCTTGTACTTGGGCGTCTTTCCGGCCTTGATCTCCTCCTCGGCGAGCTTCCTCGCTTCCAGTGCGGTCATCAGTTTCGATCTCCTTTCAGCCCGGCACGTCGGCTGCCGGTATTCTAGTTCCCCAACATCGACTCATCAACCCCTTCGGTGTCGTCGGCCGGCAGACCGTTGCAGCTCTTTGGATCGAGGTGGAGGTAGACCTTGTCTCCCGGGCTTACGGCATTGAAGGGATGCGTGTGAACCGCGAGGATGTCGTCACCCACCGCCACCTTGCACTGATAGGCGTCCCCCATGAAAACCGCTTCCTTGACGGTGCCCTCGAGGACGTTCTCCAGATTTTGCGGCTTTTCCTTGTAGAGAGGAATGTTCTCCGGTCGGATCGAAATGACCGCGGCCTGGTCGCGCTTGAGGGTGGTCGTGGGAACAAAGCTCAGGAGCCCCTTTTTGGTCTCCATCTTCCCCGGCGTCGAGTCGCCGTCGACCTCGACGACCTTCCCCTCGATCAGATTGGTGAGACCGAGGAAGGTCGCGGTGAACTTCCTCTTCGGGCGCGTATAGAGCTGATAGGGCGAGCCCACCTCGATCAGCTTGCCGCCGTGCATGACCGCGATCTGGTCCGAGATCGCCAGCGCTTCCGACTGGTCGTGCGTGACGAAGATCGTCGTGATGTTGGTGCGCCGCTGCAGCGCCTTGATCTCCGACCGCATCTGCACCCGCAGCTTGGCGTCGAGGTTGCTGAGGGGCTCGTCGAGCAGCATCACCTTCGGCTCGTTCACCAGGGCGCGGGCGAAGGCGACCCGCTGCTGCTGGCCGCCGGAGAGCTTGGGCGCCGGGCGGTCCTCCAGGCCGTCGAGGCCGACGATCCTGAGCACCTCGCTGACCCGCCGCTTGATCTCGTCCTTCGGCCGGCGCTGGATGGTGAGGGGGTACGCGACGTTCTCCGCGACGGTCATGTGCGGCCAGATCGCGTACGACTGAAAGACCATGCCGATCGGCCGCTTGTTGGTCGGGACGTAAACCCGCTCGCCGGCGGCGAAGACGGTCTGGCCGCCGATGCTGATCCGGCCGCCGTCGGGCCGCTCCAGCCCGGCCACGCACCTGAGCGTCGTGGTCTTGCCGCAACCGCTCGGGCCCAGGAACGTGTACAGCGAGCCCTCCGGCACGTGCAGCGTCACCCCTTTCAGCACGTGCACCCGCTCCTTGTCCTCGCCGAAGTACTTCTCGAGCGCCTCGATTTGCACCATGTCCTGCTTGTCAGCCATTGCGCCTCCCGCACCGACCCGGCCCGGCGGCCGGGCCCCGAACGAATTCTCTTATTCCGCGATTCCTATTTTAGCCCCGAGCTTGCGCGCCGTGAAAGCCATCGCCACGAGCAAGAGCACCATCAGGACGCCCAGCGCGCAGACGTAAGTATATTGGCCGCCCTCCCACAAGTCGAACGCCATGATCGAAAGGACGGTGCTGTTGTAGGAATAGAGCAGGATCGACGTCGACAGCTCCCGCAGGGCGATGATGCTGATGTAGATCCACCCCGCGGTGAACCCGGGCATCAACAGCGGCAGGATCACCTTTTTGAAGGTCTGGAACCACGTGCCGCCGGCGGTCATGGACGCCTCCTCCAGCTCCTTGTTGATCTGAATCATGGAGGCGGAGGCGGCCCGGATGCCATACGGCATGAACTTCGTGATGTAGGCCAGAAGCAGGACCCAGATCGTCCCGTAGAGATTCAGGAATCCGAGGAACCGGCTCGACTCGGCCACCCTGGCCAGCGTCAGATAGACCCAGATCAGGCTCACGCCGAGGACGATGCCGGGCATGGCGATCGGTATGAAGGTCATGTTGTCGAGAAAGGCGCGCCCGGGGATCCGGGTGCGGACGGTGATCCAGGCGATCACCGA
Organism: Candidatus Zixiibacteriota bacterium; assembly: GCA_035574315.1. Classification (NCBI taxonomy): domain Bacteria; kingdom Pseudomonadati; phylum Candidatus Zixiibacteriota; species Candidatus Zixiibacteriota bacterium. The sequence continues at coordinate 112,975 of DATLYW010000053.1, read as the reverse complement.
GGTCAACAGCATCACCAGCGTGGCGGAGCCGAGCGAGAGATAGAAGCTGTTCTTGAAGGCGGTGATCGCCAGCGGGTAGGTCAGGATGTACTGGTAGTTTCCCAGGGTCATCTTCGCCATCAGCTCGCGCGACGGCACACCGTAGTACGGAATGAACGACGACCAGAGGAGCACGAAGACCGGAAGAATCACGGCCAGGAAAAAGATGAAGAAGGAAATCGCGCAGGTCACGTACTTCCAGCCGCCGAGGTCGATCACGCGCGGGCGGTATCCCTTTCCGGTCACCGTCGCGTAACGCTCCTCGCGCCGCGTGATCCGGCCGTAGATCAGCACGCCCGCCGTGCTGATGGCGAGCAGCGTCACCGCGTAGGCGCCGGCGAGGCCAAAGTCGGACGGAAATTGATGAATCGCGAGAAAGATCTTGGTCGTAAAGACGGAGATCTTCGCCGGCACCCCGATCAGCGCCGGGACCTCGAAGGCCTCGATGCCGCGGATGAAGATGATCAGCAGCACGCTGACCATCGCCGGCCGCATCAGCGGCAGCGTGATCCGCCGGAGCGTGCTCCAGGTGCTCGACCCGGCCGTCAGCGCGGCTTCCTCCAGCGAAGTGTCCATGTTCCGGAAGGCGGCGGACATGAGAAGGAACACCAGCGGGTAGAGATGGATGGCCTCCGCCCAGATCATTCCCCACATGGAGTAGATGTTGAAGGGCGGCTGCTCGAGGCCGAGCAGCTCCTTGAGCACGATATTGATCAGCCCGATCTTGGGGCTCAGCAGCAGTATCCAGGAGATCGTGCTGAGAATGCCGGGGATGATGAACGGGATCAGCGACATGACCACGAAGAGCTTCTTGAACGGCGTGTTGGTCCGCTCGCTGACCCAGGCGAGATAGGTGCCGATCAGGAAGGTGACGATGCAGGTCCCCAGCGCATAGTAAAGCGAGTTCAGGAGCAGGAGATAGAACTCCTTGTCGAAATAGGCCTTGACGTAGTTCTCGATGGTGTAGGCGGCGCCCGGCTCGCCGATCGGCGCCGTGCGCACGCTCCCATAGAGGAGCATGACGAGCGGAACGCCCGCCAGATAGAGAACGAAAAGGCTGGCCCCGACCAGGATGAGGGTCTGGGAGTTGATCCTCCTCACCCTTCCCTCCCGACGCGATCCGTTACGCGTTGATGTTGTGGACGACCTGGTCCGCGACCATGGTTTTCTTGACTTCTTCCTCGATCAGGTTCCAGAGCTGATCCTCGTAGTCGAGAAACTTCCGATCGCGCTTCACCGACAGGGGCCGCGGGCGCGGCAGATCGATCTTGATCGTCTGCTTGACCTTGCCGGGCCTCGCCCCGAAGACGATCACCCGATCGGCCAGGTAGATTGCCTCGTTGATCTGGTGCGTGATGAAGAGCACCGTCTTGCCCGCCTCCTGCCAGATGCGCAACAGCTCGAGCTGCATGATCTCGCGGGTCTGGGCGTCGAGAGCGGCGAAGGGCTCGTCCATGATGAGGATCTTGGGATCCACCGTGAGCGCCCGCGCCAGGTTGCAGCGCTGCTGCATGCCGCCGGAGAGCTCGTGCGGGTAATGGTCTTCGAATCCCTCGAGGCCGACCAGCTTGATGAACCTTCTGGCCCGTTCCTGCCCTTCGGCGTTGTCCAACCCCTGGCATTCCAGACCGAAGATTACGTTCTTGAAAACCGTCCGCCAAGGCATCAGGCAGGAGTCCTGGAACACCATGCCCCGGTCCGTGCCGGGACCGGTAACCGGCTTGCCGTCGATGAGGATCTGGCCCGCCGTCGGCTTCAACAGGCCGTCGGCGAGGTTAATAAAGGTGGTCTTGCCGCAGCCGCTGGGGCCGACGATCGTGACGAACTCCCCGTCTTCAACCGACAGGTTGATGTTGTCCAGAGCGAGCAGGCGCCCGCCCGTTCGCGGCTGGTAGTACTCGTGCCTCAATCCAATGGCCTGCAACTTGGTCTGTGCCACATTGCCTCCTTAAAATGTGCCGGTCGTTGCCGCTCGCCGTACGCCGCGCCCAGGAGGGCCCGGGCCCGGGTCGCAAGCGTATTATCATTTCTATTGCTTTTTTCAAGCGCGTTTCGTTGATTGACAAGAGGTCGACGATCGGATAGGTTCCGAGACGTTTGCATAAAAAAATTTATGCAACTCGCCTACGCATGAGCAATCTGGTCAGGAAACCCAAGTTAAAGGTCCGGGCCGGGGAAAATCTCTCAGGCCGCGTCTATCATGAAATCAAGAAACTGATCTTGTCCAACGAGGTCATGCCCGGGCAGAAGCTTCACCATCAAGAGCTGAGCGAGCGTCTCGGCGTCAGTCGGACGCCGGTGCGCGAGGCCCTGACCCGACTCGTGCAGGAGGGGTACGTCTCCTTCCTGCCGAACCGGGGTTTTACCTGCAAAGAAATTGGAATTCAAGAGGCCGAGGAGCTTTATGAGTTGCGCGAGGCCCTGGAAGCCTTTACGGTGGAAAAGGCGGTCCGCAATCTCACGCCGGCGTCGTTGCGGCGGTTGCGCGACAAGGTGGAGCTGTACGGGCGGGATGTCGGGAAACGCTTCACCCGCGACCGGCTGATTTACGATCAGGACGTGCACCTGGCGATCGCCGACCTGGCGGGCAACCAGACGCTCAAGAACGCGCTCCGGCACGTCTTCGAACGAATTGTGCTCAAGCGCCGCACCGACGGGCTGTACGATCCGGCCCGGGGCATGGCCGCGCATCGGGAGCACCTCAACCTGCTGGCCGCGATCGAGAGCCGCGATGCGGAGGAAGCGGTGCGAATCGTCCGGTCCCACGTCCGGCAGGGCAAGGAAAACGTGCTGGCCGATCTCCGGCAGCGGCAGGCGATCCGCCGGCTTCGCAGAAACGAATTTTTCGAATAAACTCAGAAAAGAAAGGAAACTCTATGGCTGCAGACCTGGTGATCAAGAACGGCTGGGTGACCACCCCGGAAGAGACCTTCAAGGGCGGTGTCGCGATCACGGGCGGGAAGTTCGTCGCGATCGGCTCCGACGACTCCCTGCCGTCCGCCAAGGAAGAGATCGACGCGAAGGGGCGTCACATCCTCCCCGGCATCATCGACGGCCACGTCCACTTCCGCGAACCGGGAATGACTCACAAGGAGGACTTCGCCACCGGCTCGACCGCAGCCGTCTGCGGCGGGGTGACCTTCGTGATCGATATGCCGAACACCGTGCCCCCGACCGCCGACGCGGAGCAGGTCCGGATCAAGCAGCGGCTCGGCGAGGAGAAGTCGCTGGTCGACTTCGGGGTCACCGGCGTCGTCGTTCAGACGAACACGAAGGAAATCCTGCCGATGGCGGCCGCGGGAGCGATCGGCTTCAAGATCTTCTTTGGAGAAACGATCGGCAATCTCCCCTTTCCCGACGACGGGATGTGCATGGAAGCGTTCGACCTGATCGCTCAGTCGAAGCTGCCGCTGGGGATCCACGCCGAGAACCGGCAGATCATGGCGTACTGCACCAACAAGCTCAAGGCCGAAGGCAAGAACGAGCCGCGTTACTGGGAAGCCTCGCGGCCCGACATCTGCGAGGCGGAATCGGTCCACCACGCGCTGTTTTTCGCCGAGACCTTCGGGACCAAGCTGCACGTCTTCCACATGAGCTCCAAGCAGGCCGCCTACATGGTGCGCGACGCCAAGGCCCGCGGCCTGCGCGTGACGGCGGAAACCGGTCCGCACTATCTCCTGCGGGAGCCCGCCGACATGGATCAGGTGGGGCCGCTGCTCAAGATGAATCCGCCCGTGCGCACCAAGGACCACGCCGAGGTGCTGTGGGAAGGGCTGCGGAAGGGCTTCGTCGACATGCTCGCGACCGATCACTCCCCCCACACGCTCGAAGAGAAGGGCTCGGATCTCTACGGCAAACTCACCAAGCCCGCGATCTGGGACTGCATTTCCGGCTTCTGCGGCGTGGAAACCGGCGTCCCCCTCATCCTTACGGAAGTGAACAAGGGGCGCCTCACGCTCAACCAGTACGTCAAGGTGGCCTGTGAGAATCCCGCCAGGGTCTGGCAGGTTTATCCGAAAAAGGGAGCGATCCGGCTCGGCTCCGACGGCGACGTGACGATCGTCGACATGGACAAGGAAGCGGTGATCGACGTGAACAAGCTCCACAGCAAGAACAAGCCGTCGCCGTGGCATGGCTGGAAGGTGAAGGGCGTTCCCGTCTGCACCGTGGTCCGCGGCCACGTCCAGATGCGCGACGGCGAGCCCTGCGGCCGGCCGATCGGGCGGATGGTCCGCCCGCTGGTGTAGCGCACGGATCGGCGTGGGCCATGAAGCGAACCGAACCGTTCGAGTTCTATCAGCCGGCGACACTGCGGGAAGCCAGCCGGATCGTCCTCGAGAAGGGGCCGGGCGGCCGCTTCCTGGCCGGCGGCACGGACCTCGTCATCGCGATGAAGGAGAAGGGGCTGCTGCCCAAGTACGTCGTCGATCTCAAGCGCATCCCCGGCCTGACGGGAATCCAGGAGAACGGCGACGGGGGTATCGTCATCGGAGCGCTGACCACGATGCGCGAGATCGAGACCTCGCCCCTGCTCAGGCGGAAATACCCGTTTCTCGCCCAGAGCGCCGCCGAGGTCGGATCGATCCAGATCCGCAACCGGGCGACGGTGGGCGGCAACATGGCCAACGCCACGCCGTCGGCCGACGTCGCTCCGAGCCTGATCGCGCTTGACGCCCAGGTCACGATCGCCGGCGCCGACGGCGAGCGCTCGCTGCCGCTGGAGGAGTTCTTCCGCGGGCCGGGTCAGACGGTGATGCGTCCCGAGGAGATCCTGACCGCGATCACCATCCCGAAAAGCGCGCCCGGGCTGGTCGGCGAGTACATCAAGTTCTCGCCGCGCGACATGATGGACCTCGCCTATGTCGGCGTGGCGGTCGCCTTCGCCCTGGAAGCGGGCGAGAGGCGCTGCACGGGCGTCCGCATCGTGCTGGGGGCGGTGGCGCCCACGCCGCTGCGCGCGCGCCGGGCCGAGGCGGCGGTGGAGGGGCGCGTCCTGACCGAAGAGGTCGCCGCGGCGGCGGGAGAGGAGGCCGCGCGCGAGAGCAGGCCGATCAGCGACGTCCGCTCTTCGGCCGAGTACCGCAGGGCCATGGTCGGGGCCATGACGAAGCGGGCCCTGTTGAACGCCGCCGCGCCGCGCGGGGGCGCGATCCCGTGGCGCGACCGGCGCGACCGCCGGTACTAGCCGCGGCCCGGGGGAACGATGAAAAAAGAGATCCACTTCAAGCTGAACGGGAAGGCGGTTTCGCTGGAGGTCCCCAACCATCGCCTGCTGCTCGACCTGCTGCGGGACGAGATCGGGCTCACCGGGACCAAGGAAGGGTGCGGCACCGGGGACTGCGGCGCCTGCACCGTTTACCTGAACGGCAAGCCGGTCAATTCGTGCCTGGTTCTCTCGGCCGAGCTCGACGGCGCCGAAATCGTCACCATCGAAGGGCTGAAGATCGGTCCCGAGCTGCATCCGATCCAGAAAGCGTTCATCCGCGACGGCGGCGCGCAATGCGGCTACTGCACGCCCGGGATGCTGATGATGGCCAAGGCGCTGCTGGACGAAAACCCCGACCCGAGCGAGGAAGAGATCCGCTTCGCTCTCTCCGGGAATCTCTGCCGCTGCACGGGCTATGTCAAGATCGTTCAGGCGGTCAGGGACGCGGCGGCGGAGCTGAGGTCGAGGAACGGCTGATGTCGTCATGGCTTGCGGTTTTTTCTTTTCAGCGAACGGCTCGATCGTCGCCTGAAGGTGCGAGCTTTTGAAAGGCCCGAAGGAGCGGAAATGTCGGAGCTGAAGTTCATCGGCAAACCCGTGACCCGGGTGGATGCCCTGGAGAAGGTCACCGGGGAGGCGGTTTACGGTTACGATCTCGTCCTGCCGAACATGCTTTACGGCAAGGTGTTGTTCAGCACGAGGGCCCACGCCAGAATCAAGCGGATTGACGTCGAGAAGGCACGCCGCCACCCGGGAGTCGTCGCGGTGGTGACCGGAGAGGACGCGCCCTGGACGCACGGTGAGTCGATCAAGGATAAACCGTTCCTGGCGCGCGGCAAGGTGCGCTACATCGGGGAGCCGGTGGCCGCAGTAGCGGCGGAGGACGAGGACACGGCGCAGGCCGCGGTCAGGCTCATCGAGGTCGAGTACGAGGACCTGCCCGTCTACACCGACCCCGAGCAGGCCTGCAAGCCGGGGGCCGTCCAGATCCACGAGGATTTCGCCTCCTACCGCAAGGCCGATTTCATCGTCGGTTCGCATCTGCCGAACATCGCGGAGCATTTCAAGCTGCGAACCGGCGACGTCGAGCAGGGCTTCGCGCAGTCCGATCTCGTCCTCAGCGAACGATATTTCGTGCCGATCATACAGCATGCGGCGATGGAGCCGCACTCGGCGCACGCACAGTTCGACCGGGAAAGCGGACGGCTGACCCTCTGGGTGGCCAACGACGCCCCGTTCCGGGCGCTCCACGAGATATCGGAAGCTCTCGGAATGCCCAAGGAGAAGATTCGTTTCATCAATCCTCTGCAGGGGGGCGGCTTCGGCTCCAAAGGCGGGCTCAAGGTCGAGCCGATCGCGGTCGCGCTCGCGTTCCACACCGGCGGAAGGCCGGTGCGCGTGAAGTTCAACCGGGAAGAGACCTTCATCTCGACCCTCACGCGCCACGAATGCGTCGTGTACTGCAAGACGGGAGTGAAGAAGGACGGCACGCTGATGGCGCGCGAGATGACGCTTTACTGGGGAGCGGGTGCGTACGCGGAAAAAAGCCCCACGGTCTGCATCCGCGGCAGCCTGCCGGCGCCCGGCCCCTACCGCATTCCGCACGTCAAGGTCGACGGCTACGCCGTCTACACCAACAAGCCGGTGGCGGGCTCTTACCGGGGATACGGGATCCCGCAGGGCGCGTGGGCGTGCGAGCAGCAGATGGACGAGATCGCCCGGCGACTCGGAATGGATCCGCTGGAGCTGCGGCTCAAGAACATCTTCGTCGACGGCGACGTGTCCTACTGGGGCGAGCGGCTCCACAGCGTCGGCCTCAAAGAGACGCTGCTCAAGGCCGCGGCGGCCATCGAGTGGGGCAAGAGATCGGCCCCGGCCAAGCCGGGCATGCGCTCGGGCAAGGGCCTGGCCTGCATCCAGAAGCCCACTCGCTCCCCGACCACCTCGAACGCGGGCGTGATCGTGGATTCCCGGGGACAGGTTACCGTGCTGGCGGGAACCGTCGAGATCGGCCAGGGCTGCAACACGATCCTGTCCCAGGTCGCGGCCGAGGAGCTGGCGGTGCCGATCGAGCGGGTCCGGATGCACCCGCTCGACACCGACGTCATCCCGTACGACGCGTCGACCACGTCAAGCCGGAGCACGTACCACATGGGGAACGCCGTGCGCAGGGCGGCGATCCATGCCCGCGAGCAGATCGCGGAAGCGGCCGCGCCCATGCTCGAGGCGAAGCCCGCGGATCTCGAGTTCGCCGACGGGAAGGTGTTCCTCAAGGACCAGCCGCAGATGGCGCTGCCGATCGGAGAAGTCGTACGCCGGAAGTTCGGTCCGGAAGGATCCGTGCGCGGGGACGGCTCGTATACCTACGAGATCGGCAAGGACCTCGACCTGGAGACCGGTCACAGCGACCACGCCTCGGCCTTCTACATGTATGCGACCCAGGCGGCCGAGGTGCTGGTCGACGAGGAAAGCGGCCGGGTGCGCCTGGTGCGCATGTCGGCCGCGCACGACGTCGGCAAGGCGATCAACCCGCTCAACTGCGTGGCCCAGATCGAAGGCGGGCTGGCCATGGGCATCGGCTCGGCGCTGCACGAGGAAATGGTCGTCGACAGCTCCGGCAAGGTGCGCAATCCCTCGTTCCTCGACTATCACCTGGTCACGTCGCTCGATCTGCCGGAGATGATCCCGATCATCGTCGAGTGCCCCGAGCCCGAAGGCCCCTACGGCGCCAAGGGGCTCGGCGAGCCGGGGCTCGCGCCTACCCCAGCGGCCATCGGCAACGCCGTCGCGGACGCGATCGGCGTGCGCGTCTACGACCTGCCGCTCAAGCCGGAAAACGTCTACTGGGCGATGCAAAGGAAAAAAAATGCCGCCTGAGCGGCGATTTCCCGGCTCTGCAAACGCCCGCCCGGCCGAGAAGGCGAAAAAATGCCGTCGGCGGATCGCGGCGGCGGCGCTCGCGGGGACGATTTTCCTGGGATGGTGCTTCGACGCCCCGGGCGCCGAGCCCGCGGGCGCTCGCGCCATCCGGACCGTTCCCGGAATGCCCCCGGTTGTCGATCCCAACAACCTGTACGGGGAGACGGCTCCGACCAAGCTGAGCCCGGTCGTCGCCCGCCACCTCTCGCGCGTCTACGTGCCGAACCGGGCTTCCAATGACGTCTGGGTGATCGACCCGGCGACCTTCCGGGTCGTGGACAAGTTCCCCGTCGGAATCCACCCGCAGCACGTCGTCCCTTCCTGGGACCTCAAGACCCTGTGGGTCAACAACAATGCCGAGGGGCGCACGGACGGGAGCGTCACCCCGATCGATCCCGTCACCGGCAAGCCCGGAAAGTCGATCCCCGTCGACGATCCCTACAACATGTATTTCACTCCCGACGGCAGCGCCACGATCATCGTGGCGGAGGCGAGGAAGCGCCTCGATTTCCGCGACCCGCAGACGATGGCGATGAAGTACTCCATCGAGACGCCCGAATGCGACGGGATCAACCACGCGGATTTCTCGATCGACGGGCGTTACGCGATCTTCACGTGCGAGTACAGCGGCAGGCTCGCCAAGATCGACCTGGTCGGGAAGAAGACGGCCGGCTACCTGCGGCTCTCGCGCGGAGGTATGCCCCAGGACGTTCGGGTCTCGCCCGACGGCAAACTGTTCTTTATCGCCGACATGAAATCCGAGGGAATCTTCCTGGTCGACGGCGACCGTTTCGTCGAGGTCGGCCATATCAAGACGGGCGTGGGAGCGCACGGCCTGTACCCGAGCAGGGACGGGACCAAGCTCTACGTCGCCAACCGCGGCGCGGCGCGGGTTTACGGGCCGCCGAAAGGAAAAGGCAGCGTTTCGGTGGTCGATTTCGCGACGCGCAAGGTGGTCGCCCACTGGCCGATTCCCGGGGGCGGCAGCCCCGACATGGGCAACGTCAGCATCGACGGCCGGCTGCTCTGGCTTTCCGGACGGTTCGACGACGCCGTCTACGTGATCGACACCACCACCGGGTCCGTCCGGTCGATTCCAGTCAAGAAGGAGCCCCACGGGCTCACCGTCTGGCCGCAACCCGGCCGCTACTCGCTCGGCCACACGGGGAACTTGCGCTGACCGGGCCGTTTCCGGTATGAGGCGTAGTCGAGCCGGCCTCGGGGTGTCGACCCGCGGCCGGCGAGCGGGGCGGCGGATGAACCTCCGCTCCCGGGAGGACACCATGGTCGGGATCGCCTGGGCTCTGCTGCTTTCTTCGCTCGTCGTCGGCTTTCCTGCTTCTCAGGCCGCCGCGGCGGAGCAGGATTTCTACAAAGGGAAAACGGTCCGCATCATCGTCGGCTTTTCCGCCGGGGGAGGCTTCGACGCCTATGCCCGCGCGATCGCCCGCCATCTGGGGCGCCATCTTCCCGGCGGCCCGACCGTCATCGTCGAGAACATGCCGGGCGCGGGAAGCCGAGTCGCGGCGAACTATCTTTTCAGGGCTCAGGGCGACGGGCTCACCATCGGCAACTTCATCGGCTCCCTGGTCTTGCAGCAGGTGATGGGGGACAAGGGCATCGAGTTCGACGGACGGAAGTTCGAGTGGCTCGGTGCGCCGGTCCAGGACGAAGGCGTGTGCGCGCTGACGAAGGCCAGCGGCATCCATTCCCTCGACGACTGGTTCGCGGCCAAAAAACCGGTCAAGCTCGGGGGCGAAGCCCCCGGGGCCAACGACTCCGATGTGCCCCGCGTTCTGAAGGCGGCCCTCGGGCTGCCGATTCAGCTGATCGAGGGATTCAAGGGAACGTCGAACATCCGCCTGGCTGCCGAATCCGGCGAAGTGGACGGGGGCTGCTGGACCTGGGCGTCGATCCGGACCACCTGGGCCAAGGGCCTGGAGTCGGGGATGGTCAAGCCGATCCTCCAGATCAACCCCAAGAAGGCCGCCGACATCCCCGACGTTCCGAACGCAATCGACTACGCGAAGACCCCGGAGGCCCGTACGTTGATCGAAGCCGGCGTGCACGCGCCGTCGGCGATCCTGCGCGCCTACGCGCTTCCCCCCGGGACGCCCAAAGAACGGCTTGGCCTGCTGCGCCGCGCCTTCGCGGCGACCATGAAAGATCAGGCCTTCCTCGCCGAGATGAACAAGTCCAGGCTCGAGGTCAACCCGCTCTCCGGCGAGGAGGTCGAGGCGATCGTGCGAAAGCTCTTCCAGATGGATTCCGCGACCGTCGCGCGAATCCGTGAAGTGCTGGTTCCGAAGAAGTGACCGCTGACGCAACGGAGCGGCCGGGTGAAAGAGGTTTGGCTGGAGGAGCTGCGGCGCGACGCGGAGCGCGCGGGGCTTGCGTTATCGGACGAGGAGATCGAGCGGCTCGCGCCGGGAATCGCCCGCTCCCGCAGGCAGGCGTCGGAGCTTCGCGAATTGATCGAGCCCGAGACCGAGCCCGCACGGGCGTTGGCGCCGCCCCTCCCGCGCGGGAGCTGACCCGTCGATGGCCGACGCGCCGCTGTGCTTCCTGACGATCGCCGAGGCCGCCGTCCTGCTGCGGCGCAAGCAGTGCTCGCCTGTCGAACTGGCGCGCGCCTGCCTCGACCGCATCGAAGCCTTCGACGGCGCCCTCCACAGCTTCATCACGGTCACCGCCGAACAGGCGCTCGAAGACGCGCGGCAAGCGGAGCGCGAGCTTTTCCGGGGGACCGACCGCGGGCCGCTTCATGGCATTCCCCTCGCCCTCAAGGACCTGTACGCGACACGGGGCGTCCGCACCACCTGCCACTCCGCCGTCCTGCAGCACTGGGTGCCCGAGCGCGATGCCGCCGCGGTCGAAAAGCTGCGCGTGGCCGGCGCCGTTTTGCTGGGGAAGCTGGCTATGCACGAGTTCGCCTTCGGCGGACCCTCGGTCGACGCGCCGTTTCCCGCAGCGCGCAACCCGTGGAACCCGGCGCACATCCCGGGTGGCTCGAGCAGCGGCTGCGGCGCGGCGCTGGCCGCCGGCTTCTGCTTCGGCGCGCTCGGCTCCGACACCGGCGGCTCGATCCGCACGCCCTCGGCGCACTGCGGGGTGGTCGGCGTCAAGCCGACCTACGGCCGCGTCAGCCGCCGCGGCATCGTGCCCTTGAGCTGGTCGCTCGATCACGCCGGTCCGATGGCGCGGAGCGTCGAGGACTGCGCCCTCCTGCTGCGCGCGATCGCCGGACACGACCCTGAGGACCCGGCGTCGGCGGACGTCGCCGTTCCCGACTTCGCCGTGGATCTGGGACGGGGAGTGCGCGGTCTGCGCATCGGCGTGCCGCGCAACGGCTGGTTCGACGAGAATCTCGGGGTGGACGCCGAAGTGCTGGCGGCCTTCGACGCCGCGCTTGGGACCCTGGAGCAGCTCGGCGCGAACCTCATCGATCTCGATGGCCGGCCGTTCTCCCTGGCGCGAAAGGCGAACCAGACGATTCTCGTCGCCGAAGCCTACGCTTATCACGAAAAGCGGCTGCGGGAGGCGCCGGAAAAGTTCGGCAGCGCCGTCCGCCGGCGCATCCTCGAGGGGGCTTTTCTCAGCGCGGCCGATTACATCCAGGCGCTCAGGGCGCGCACGACCCTGGCCGGACAGATCACGGCCAGCTTCTCCCGCGTGGACGTGCTTGCGACCCCGACCGCCCCGCGTCCGCCCGAGGCTTTTGCCGCGCTCGACCCCAACGAACAGATCCTCCGGCCCAACTTCACCAACCCGTTCAACCTCGCCGGCCTGCCCGCGGCGTCGGTTCCTTGCGGCTTCACCGCGGCGGGTCTTCCGATCGGCCTGCAGATCGCCGCGCCGCCGTTCGCGGAAGCTCTGGCGTTGCGAGTCGCCTGCGCCTACGAGCGGGCGACCGAGTGGCGCGCGCGGCACCCGGCGCTTCATCAGTGAGCTCGCAATTATGCAGACACTGTATCAAGGCGACTCGCGGCCGGGACCTCCGGGCCCCGTTGCGTCGTGCGCTTCGAACGTTCAAGTGAGTTCAAACCGTTCAAGCCGTTCAACCGCTTTACTCCGTTCGAGCCGTCCGCTTCGCGGCGGTTCGAACCAAGACGCAATGTTCAAAAGCTCCAGGGTTCAACGTGAAAACCGGAAACCGTCGTTCTCCAGGCGGCGCATTCCGGATAGATGTCTGCCCGCCAATGAAGCAAGCCGGCAAAGGTAGAAGGGATTCCGCTATCGGCGCTCGTTGGCGCTAGCGGCTCTTTGCGAAAATCCGGAAATACATTTCGGCCAGCGCGGGCTCGACGATCCTTGCCGCCGCCAGCTCCCGCTCGATCGACGGGTGGAGCCGGGAGCGCGCCTCCCGGGCGAGGCGCAAAACCTCCCGTTCGTCGACCCGGGTCAGGCGGCCGCCCTCGACGACGATCTCGCCGTCGACGATGACCGTATCGACGTCGGCGCCGTTTTCACAGAAGACGAGCTGGCTCATGACGTCGTTCAGCGGAGTGAAGGCGGGAGCGTCGCGGCGCAGCAAGACCAGGTCCGCGAGCTTGCCGGGCGCCAGCACGCCGGCGTCGAGGCCGAACGCTCTCGCCCCGTTGCGCGTCGCCATGGCGAGAGCCTGCGCGGGCGTGACCCATTCGTTGAAGTCCGACCCCGCTTGATTGTGGATCAAGGCCGCCAGCCGCAACGCGTCGAACATGTTCTGACCGTCGTTGGAAGCCGAGCCGTCCGTTCCGAGCGCCGGGTTTACGCCGGCGGAGAGAAACCGCCTGACCGGGGCGAGACCGCTCCCGATGCGCAGATTGCTCGCGGGATTGTGCACCGGGGTTGCGCCACGGCGCGCGAAGAGATCGACGTCGTCTTCTTCGATCCAGATCGAGTGCGCGAGCGATACGGTTGCGTCGAGCGCGCCGATCGCGTCCAGATGCTTGAGCAGCGACGTGCCGTAAAGCCGTTGGCCCATGACCGCCTGAGCCCTGGTCTCGGCGAGATGGACGTGGACGGGCAGCTTTCTTTTCCGGGCCATCGCCGCTGTCCCGGACAGCAGCTCGTCGCTGCAGCGCTGCACGGCCGAAGGTCCCGGACAGGCGGTCGTCAGCTTCTCCGGCGCGTGAAAGGTCTCGATGAAGGCCTCGCACTCATCGAGCCAGGCCCGGGTCGATCTCGCCTCGCTCGCGCTCATGCGCCTGATCTCGTCGCCGAGCGCCGCATCGGTCTCGCCGATCGGGACCGTCTCCTCGTAGCTCTTGTCCGTGATCGTCAGCGCGACGACGTGGCGCAGGCCGAGGTCGCGCATCGCCTGGATCGCCGCGCCGGCGCCCATGAAACGGCAGGCCTGGCTGCCGGCGAAATGGTCGAGGACGGTCGTGGCTCCCGCTTTCAGCATCTCCATGCCGCCCAGGAGCGCGCTGGCGTAGAAATCATCTTCGCGCATGCCGCGCAGCGACGCCCGGTAATAGGCCCGCCAGATTTCCAGCGGCTTGCTCGGCATCATGCCGCGCACCAGATTGGCCGGCGAATGGCAATGGGCGTTGACCATGCCCGGCATGGCGATCATGCCGTCGGCGTCGATCGTCCGGTCGAAGGGACCCGCGGGCGTCCATTCCGACGGGCCGACGTAGGCGATGCGGGAGCCTTCGATCACGACGGCGCCCCGCTCGACCACGTCCAGCGATTCGTTCATCGTCACGATCAGGGGATGGGCGACAAGGGTTCTCATCGATGTGGAACAGGCTGCGCGCGGCCGGGCCTGCCGGCACCCGCCTGTGCATCGGGGGATTCGTGGATGCGGTGACAGCGTGCCGGCCGGACCTTCCGTCCCTGCCGCTTCGCGGTGGCTCGCCCGTCCATGTGTTCACAGGTTCGGCACGGGGAACCCGGAAACCCGGAGCGGCCGCCGGAACATGCGGCTCAGACGAATCCCATCTTCCGGCCCCAGTTTTCCGGGTCCTTCAGGAAATCGAGGATCTGCTCGCTCGCCGCCGGGCTGAAGTAGCTCTTGGCGAGACCGGTATCGAGCACGTCGTCCCAGTTGGCGAGCACGTGAAGCTCGATGTCGTTCCTTGCCAGGTTGTCCCGCCCTTCGTGCTGCTGCAGGCGGTCCGAAGCGTAATCGAACACGCACAGGCAGTGCGTCATCTTCGCCCCGGCCGCGCGGATCCCGATGTTGAAGCGAAGCTTGCTCAGCCCGTCGGTGATCAGGTCCTCGACCAGCAAGACGCGCTTGCCCGGCTCCAGGATTCCCTCGATCTGCTTGGTTCCGCCGTAGCCTTTCGGCTGTTTGCGGATGTAGATCATCGGCTTCCTGACCAGATGAGCCACGAAGGCGGCGTACGGGATGCCGGCCGTCTCGCCGCCTGCGACCACGTCGATACGGTCGAGCCCGATTTCCGTTTCCGCCGTACGCGCGAGCTGCGTCACGATGTACTCCCGCTCGGCGGGAAACGAGAGGAGCTTGCGGCAGTCGATGTAGACCGGGGAGATCCGCCCCGACACGAACACGAATGGTTTTTCCTTGTAGACCTGAATGGCCTGGGTCTGGAGCAGAATTTCGGCCGTCCTCGAAGCAACCTCGCGCATGAACGCCTCCGCAAAAGCTCAGTCGCATATAACACAGCGCCATCGCCTTGCCAATATCGCCTTTACAGCGCCCTTCGGCCGGCGCGTTTTTCACCTCGCAGGGAACTTGCTAAGATAAGCCGTGATGAAGGCAGCCTCGCTCCGGGAGCCCGCGCCGCCAGCGCCCGCCGTGAACAAACGCCGCTTGATGCAGGATCTCAACGCGGTTTCGCGCATCGGCCTGGGCCCGCGAGGCGCGGTCACGCGGCTGGTTTTCTCGGTGAAGGAGCTCCGCAGCCGCCAGCTCCTGATTCACCTCATGCGCCAGGCCGGGCTCTCCGTGAGCATCGACGCGATCGGCAACATCTTCGGGCGCCTCGAGGGGCGCGACCCAACGGCGCCCGCCGTGCTGGCGGGTTCGCATCTGGACACCGTCGTCCACGGCGGCAAATACGACGGCCCCGTCGGCGTCATCGGCGCCCTGGAGGCCGTTCGGACCATGCGCGAGAACGGGCTGGTCCCGCGCTGTCCCGTCGAGGTGGTCTGCTTCATCGGCGAGGAATCGAGCCGCTTCGGCTTCTCGACCCTGGGCAGCAGCCTGCTCGCGGGCGAGGTGCGGCCGCGCGACCTGGCGAACGCCGTCGACGCCCACGGGACCCGGCTCGAAGAGGTGCTCGCCGGCCTGGGGATCTCGCGCCGCAACCTGGCGGCGCTCAGGCGCGACCCGAAGACCGTCAAGGCATACCTGGAGCTGCACATCGAGCAGGGGCCGATCCTGGAGGCGAAGGGAAAGAAGATCGGGCTCGTGACCTCGATCGCCGCGCCGAGCCGCTACCGCATCGTCTTTCACGGCCGGGCGGACCACTCCGGCACCACGCCGATGGAAATGCGCAAGGACGCGCTGGTCGCCGCGGCATGGCTGATCGAGTATATCGAGAAGACCTGCAGGCGGTTTTCATCGATGGCCAGGGGACGGGTGGTGGGGACCGTCGGCGCGATGAAAATCGAGCCGGGCGTGATCAACGCCGTGCCCGGACGGGTCGAGCTTGCGGTGGACATCCGCAGCACGAGCGGCCCGGCCAAGGACCGCGTGGCGCGCATGGTCCGGCGCCAGGCGGAAGCGATCGCCCGCCGGCGGGGGCTCGAGGTAGAGGTGCTGACGATCCGGGAGGAGGAGCCGGTGCCGCTGGACCGGGGCCTGCTGCGGTTGACGCGCCGCCTCTGCGAGGAGAAGGGAATCGACTACGAGATCATGCCCTCGGGTGCCGGACACGATGCCATGCAGATGGCCAAGATCACCCGGGCGGCGATGATCTTCGTGCCGAGCCGGCGCGGGATCAGCCACAATCCCGAGGAATGGAGCGATCCCGACGATATCTGCCTGGGAACGCAACTGCTCATGGAGGCGATGATACGGCTCGCCGATGAAAAGAGCTGACGGCAAGACGAAAATCCTGGGCGGCGCGCAGATGGCCGCGATTTTAGAGCGCTTCGCGCGCGCGATCGTCCGTCAATACCCCGACCTCGATCAGGTGGTGTTCATCGGCATTCGCACGCGCGGGCCGTATCTCGCCAGGCGCTTGAGCGCCATCATCAAGAAGCGCTACGGCCGGGAGATTCCCGTCGGCGAGATGGACATCGCGCTGTACCGCGACGACCTGAACGCCCTGCTGCCCGGCGGCCGAGTCGACCACACGCGGATTCCGTTCGATATCCGCAACAAAATCATCGTGCTCTTCGACGACGTGCTCAATACCGGCCGAACCGCGCGCGCCGCCGTGGACCATCTGATCGATCTGGGACGACCGCGGATGATTCATCTCGCGGTGATGGTCGACCGCGGCGGCCGCGAACTTCCGATCGCCGCCAACTACGTCGGGAAAAAGCTCCGGCTGCCGCCGCAATCCGACGTTCGTGTCCGCGTAAGAGAGGTCGATCGGGTCGACGAGGTCCGGATCGGCTTGCAGCGGCCTTGACGGAGACCGGGCGTCGTGCTCGCTTCGGCCGGTGTTTCGGGCGGGCAAGGGGGGTGGCTTCGGGGTTTGCGCCGCAGGAAGCCGTTCAGGTACCGGTCGAGGAATGAGAAACCGCTACCCCGCCGCGCGTTCCAGCTCCAGCTCCCGCCGCATGACCACGGCCATGACGTCGCAGCCGTCGAGATGACTTAAAGTAAATCTCCGCACTGCGGCGAGCTCGGCGGGAGAAAAGTGGAGCGCGCAGCGGTCGAGCAGTTTTTCGACGGTCGCGCGCGGGAGCACACCGTACGTCACGTTGTCGTCGTCCTGCGAATAGCCGCCGACCTCGATTGCGGCGGGATCCAGCTCCGCGACCAGCTCCGCGAAAAGCCCGATGAAAGTCTCGATCTTGGAATCGTCGGGAACGGCGGCCGGAGCCCAGGAGAAGCGCCGTTTGATCTCCTCCCGGATGGCCTCCTCCTGGACCGCGAGCCTTATGCCCCGGTCCATCAGGCGGCCGCTCACGAGCTCGTAACGCAACGGCTCCTGGATGCTGGCGCGCGACTGCCGCAGGAGGAGTCGCTGGCGACCGTCGCTAACCTCGACATAGCCGGCGGTCATCGGATCCCAGGGCGCCCCGTGAAGAAAGCGCCGCTCTCCGACCGCCTCGAGGGGCTCCAGCCGGTGCCCCGCGTGGCGGCGCATGAAATCCTGCCAGTCGTTCGCCGCGAGTTCTTCGACCTCTTCCCCGCAGCGGCGGTAGACGGGCGCCTTGTCGAAGGGCGTGACGTGATGGACGGCGTCGCAGTGGCGGCACCAGATGAATCTGTCTCTATCCATAGGTGTGCTGCACCTCGCGGCTCGGCTGCGCCGCGAGCACTCTGTGGGGAAACCGCATCAGAACCGAGGTGCCGAATCCGGGCTGGCTCGCGAGCTCGAGCGTGCCGCCGATCACGTCCGTCATTCGGCGCGCCACCGTCAGGCCGATTCCGAGCCCGGAGAACGAACGCTGCATCGAGCCGTCGCCCTGCTGGAACGGCTCGAAGATCGTGTCGATTTTGCTCCTGTCGATGCCGATCCCGGTGTCGGCGATTTCCAGCTCCACGCCGTCGCCGTCGGGAGACAACCGCGCCTTGACCCGGATCTCCCCTTTCTCGGTGAACTTGACCGCGTTGTTGAACACGTTCTGGAAGATGCGCTCGACCTTCGCCCGATCGCTCACGAGAGGCAGCGCCGGCTCCTCGATCTCGACGGAGAGGCGCAGACCCTTTTCGCGCACGGCGCGCTCGTAGCGCTTCACCGCGCATTCGACCACGTCGCGCACGTCGAACCGCTGGACGATCGTCGTGTTGTCTCCGGCGTTCAGCGACGTCATCCACAGCACGTTGTCGATCAGCTCGAGCAGCTCCTCGGAGTTGCGATAGACCGTCTCCAGGACCTTCTGCTGCTCCTCCGTGAGCTTTCCGATGACCTGGTTGAGCAGCAGGTAAACGAACCCGACGACGACGCTCAGCGGCGTCCTCAGCTCGTGCGAAACGTTGGAGAGGAAATCCGACTTCACCTGCCGGAGCCTGGTCTTGGCGTTGCGCCTCTCGATCGCGTGCCCGACCAGCTTGAGGACGTGGCTGACGTCGAACGGTTTGGAGATGTAGTCGAACGCGCCGAGGCGGAGCCCCTCGATCGCCGTATCCAGCGACCCGTACCCGGTGATGATGATCGCCTCGATGTCGGGGTCGTGCCGTTTGACTTTTTCGAGAACCTCGATCCCGCTGCCGCCCGGCATCTTGAGATCCAGCGTCACGAGGTCGATCGGGTAACGGCCGAGCATGTCGATCGCCTGCGCCGCGCGCTCGGCCACGTGGACGTGGTAACGAGGGTTGAGAATCATCTTGAGAGATTCCCGCGGCCCCAGCTCGTCGTCGACCACAAGAATGTGGGGCTTGGTATTTTCCATACCGGCCGGGAGCAGCAAGGAGCATGCCACCCCCTAACCGCCCGATTTCAAAGAACTTAGTTCGAGACGTGGGAAAGAAAAAAGACGCTGGAAAAAACAAATTTGTCCGATTAGGTCGACAATTTAACCCCGTCACCGCTCGATTCGTTGATCTTCAATTTCTCGATGCGGTATTTGAGGATCCTGCGGCTCGTTCCGAGGAGCAATGCGGCTTTCGTCTGATTGAATCCGGTGCGCTGCAGAGCTTTGACGATCAGCTCGCGCTCGAACTCGTCGACGGCTTCGCTCAGCGGCCGCGCGCCGCTCAGCACGTCCTCCTTCAAGGTCGCGGTCTGATCGGTCGATCGCATGCTGGCCGGCAAGTCCCGCAGCATGACCGTCTCGTGCGGTGTCAGGATGGTCAGCCGCTCGATCAAGTTTTCCAGCTCCCGGACGTTGCCCGGCCAGTAGTACGAGGTGAAGAAATCGATCACCTCGGGCGACAGCGTTTTGGGAGCGATCGAATGCTCCTGGGCTTTGAGCCTCAGGAAGTGGTCGAGCAGCAGCGGGATGTCCTCGCGCCGCTCGCGCAGGGGCGGGAGGTGAAGCGAGACCACGTTCAGCCGGTAGAAGAGATCGGCGCGGAACTCCCCCGCTTTCGCCATGACCTCGAGGTCGCGGTTGCTGGCCGCGATCACCCGCACATCGACCTTGATCTCGTCGGTGCCCCCCAGGCGGGTGAAGGTTTCGTGCTCGATGGCGCGCAGGAACTTCGCCTGAGTCCCCAGGTTGAGCTCCCCGATCTCGTCCAGGAACAACGTGCCGCCGTGGGCGAGCTCGAAGCGGCCCACTTTCTTTTGCGCCGCGTTCGTGAACGCGCCCTTCTCGTAGCCGAACAGCTCGCTTTCGATCAGCGTGTCGGGCAACGCCGCGCAATTCACCACCACGAACGGCTTGGAGCGGCGGTCGCTGTTGTAGTGAATGGCCCGGGCGATCAGCTCCTTGCCGGTCCCGCTCTCCCCCTGGATCAAGACCGTGCTCTTCTTGGCCGCCACCATGCTCACGGCCTTGAATATGTCCACGATCGGCTTCGACTTGCCGACGATGTGATCGATGCCGTATTTGCGGCCCACCTCCTCCTTGAGGCGCTCCAGCTCGCGCGAAAGCTGGACCTTCTCGAGAGCGTGCTCCACCCGCAAACGGAGCTCCTCGACGTCGAACGGCTTGGTGACATAGTCGAAGGCGCCGGTTCCCCGGGCCGCGAAGGCGGTGCGCGCCGTATTGAGCGCGGTCAGCATGATGACCTGGCAGTCAGGGTGGACCGACTTGATCTGCTTCAGCACAGCCAGGCCGTCGGTGCCGGGCATGACGATATCCAGGAGCACGACCTCGGGCCGGTGCTCGGCGAGCTTCTGCATCGCCTCGTCCGCCGAACCGGCTTCGACGACCCTGAAAGTCTTGTTGAACACCAGCTGAAGGGACTGCCGGACGCCCGCTTCGTCGTCAACGACCAGCAACACCGGTTGGCTCATATCCTTTTTTCCCATTGCGAACTCACGAACTCCATTTCCAGGATTTCCCGGTCCCCGGGGGCCGCGCTGCAGACCAGGCGCCCCCCGTTGCGCTCGATCAAGAGCTTCGCCAGGAGAAGCCTCAAAGGCAGCACCACCGGGGCGGGGTCGGGGGCGTCGGATGAGAAATACTGCGCGATCGAAGCGACGCGCGCCCCTTCGCGAGCGTAGGAGATCGCCAACGCTCCCCGGCGCTGCAGGTCGATCTCGATTTCGGTCGCGTTCTTGATCTGGGAGAGCACCGCCGCGAGAACGTTCTTGAAAGCGAACTTGAGCTGGGTATCGTCCGCCAGGACCTCCCCGTTTGTCCCGTTGCCGCGCCAGGCGATGCGAGCGTCGCGCTTGGCGCACTCGTCTTGAAGCTCGTCGAGAGCGGCGCGCAGGCGCTCCTCGAGCGAGACGCGCCGTGCCCGGGGCGCTGAAAAGTCCGAGAATTCCATCATGGTCTCGAGCAGATCGTCCATCCGCTCGATGTCGCCTCCCACGACGTCTTGAAAGCGCAAGCGGAAATCTTCGTCCTGGTAGCGGTCCGCCAGGAGCTGCGCGAAGGTCTTGATGGTGACCATCGGGTTCTTGAACTCGTGAGCCAGCTCATGGATCAAGGTCTTCAAATCGACCGCCGGCACCCGGCCGTTTGCCCCGGCTTCGTCGGCCGGGGCCCGCCACTGCCCGGGGGAAGGTTTTTCGGAGCCGGCCGGAAGCTTCGCCGCGGTCTGAGCAACCGGCTCCGGCGAAAAATCGAAGATCAGATCAGCCGCCTCGATCCGCGATTTTCGTCGCGCCGCGAGCGTCCGGGCGATCACCATTTCGAGCTCGGTCAGGTTGCCGAACCACAGATAGTTCACCAGCCGCCTCTCGGCATCGGGCGCCAGGGCGACGGGCCCGAGCTGCAGGGCGTCGCCGTACCGCCGCGCGAACCAGGCGGCGAGATCCGGAATATCTCCGCTCCTTTCCCGCAGCGGCGGCAGCCTGACGGTCAAGGTGGCGAGTTTGGCGTAGAGGTCCTCGGAGAACTCACTGGAGTAGACTTTCTCCAGCAGATCGCAGGCCGCGGTCGCCGCCAGTTTCGCCCGCCCGCGGCGCAGCTCTTCCTCATCCAGGAACTCCAGCAGCGCCGCCTGCTGAGCGGGCGAAAGGCGCTCGAGGTTTTCGACAACGACCATCGATGCGCCTGCTTCCAGGCCGACCGATTCCAGCTCCCGGCGCTTCTCCCGCAGATACTCCGGAGCGATCTCCTCGGCTCGCAGCCAGACGACCGGACCGCCCGGATTCGCCAGCCGACAGAGGTCACGAACGACCCTCCGTTGCCCGCAGCCGATTTCGCCGAAAATCAGGACCGGCAGCCCGCTCGTCGCGAACCGAGGCAGCACCGTCGAAGCTGCCCGGGTGACGAAAGGGAAATCCAGGCAACCGGAACCTGTATCGCTCTGCCGCGCGGAGGGGACGGTCGGCGAACGCCGCGAGGACAGCAGCGTCGACACTTTGCGCTTCAGCTCGTAAGGATTGAACGGCTTGGCCAGGCATTCGATCCCGCGGCGGCTCTCGATCTCCCGCGCGGCCGCCCTGGAATCCACCAGCAGGAGGACCGGGAAAGGAGCGCGCGCCGCGGATTGCAGCAAGGCGGAGGGCTCCCGAATCTCCGCCGGATCGGCTCCCAGGATCAGCAGGTCGATTTCCCGTCCGGTATCGCCGCTCCGGAGCAAGGAGCCCGCGGCGGGGGATTTCTCGACCTCGAATTCCGCCTCCAGGAGCAGCCCGAGCGTTTCCCGCAATGCTTCCGAGCGGTCAATGACTAAAATTCGCTTCATTGCGCATGCGCCCGTTGGTCACGCTCCGCATCGGCTTGCCGACGGGTAGGTTGACGAAGAACGAGGTTCCCTTGCCGACCTTGCTTTCGACGGTGACAAACCCTCCGTGCTCCTGGACGATCTGGTGAGAGATCGAGAGCCCCAGGCCGCTGCCCTCGTCCTTGCTGGTGAAAAACGGATCGAAAATGTGGTCGAGATTCTCTTCGGGAATTCCGACTCCGGTATCGCGCACCTCGACCTGAACGAACTGCGCCGGTTCGCCGCTTTCGCTTCGACCATAAAGCCGGGTGGCGACGGAGATCGCTCCCCCGTCCTTGATCGCCTGGATGGCGTTCAGTACGAGGTTCATAAATACCTGCTTCATCTGCTCTCTGTCAATCCATACTTTGGGGAGGTTGGGAGTGAAATTCCTGATAATCTCGACGTTTTTCTCCTTGGCCTCGGTCTCCAGGATGCGCGTGATGCTGTCGACGACGTCATTGATGTTCTCCTCGGCAACGTTCGGCCGCGACGGGCGGGCGAAGCTCAGGAGATCGTTGATCAATCCGCAGATCCGATCGACCTCTTTCAGCGCCAGCCCCTGAAACCCCTCGCGGAACTCCGGGTCGTCGTAGCGCTCGGGCAAGAGCTGCGTGAAGGTGCGGATCGCCACGAGCGGGTTCCGGATTTCGTGCGCCAGCCCCGCGGTCAGCAGACCCAGCGACGAGAGGCGGTCGGCCCGGCGCAACGTGTCCTGGGATTGTTTCAGGTTCTGATAGAGCCGGGCGTTCTCGATGGCGATCGCCGCCTGGTTGGCGAGAGTCGACAGCAGCTCGATATCTTCGCTGGAATAGATTTCCTTCCCCTCTTTGTGCCCGAGGTTGAGAATGCCGATGAGCTTTCCCTTGGAAACGATCGGAACGCTGATCTCGGCCTCGAGCTGTTCCATTCTTCTTGCAGTCGCGAGCGCTCGAGGGTCGTCCCCCGCCATTTGCAGCTCGCCCATCACGATCGCCTGTCCGAGCCTGGACAACCGTTCGGCGATCGGGTCCGCTCTCGCGATCGTGTCGCGCGCGCCCTCGGCATCGGCCATTCCTCGGCTCGCAATTCGGGCGAAGGCGTCTTTGGAGTCGTCGAGCAGGTAGAGCGCCGCCTTCTCCACGGCCAGGGCACGGGCAACGGTCTGGACCAAGCTCTGCGACAGAGCCTCCATGTCCACGACGGCGACCATTTCCCGGCTCGACCGCAGCAGCGTTTCCCGGTAATCGACTTTTTTATTGAACAGCGCTTTTTCCAGCGCGTCTTCGGTCATAAACCGCAGCTTCGGAAAGACAAACCCTATGGTGGTGAGCAACCCCAGAAGGATCAGCGTAAAACCGTAGTGGAGACTTCCGAAAGCGAGGAGCTGACCTCCGATGACGATCACGAAGCACGGGATCAACATCGCGAAGAGGATCAGCGCATAGATCAGGCTGCGCTTGATGACAACGCTGATATCCAGCAGGCGGTACTGGATGATGGCGTAGGCGATGATCCCGGCGTGGGCGTTGGTAAAGATCAGACCGATCGGATAATAGGCGATGCCGTAATTGCCCAGGAAGTCCACTCCGGCGAGCGAATAAATGACGGTCGAGAAAATAATGTATTTCAGCTGGTTGACCCGCACCGGGTGAGTCCGCGCCACGTTTTTGTGATGCACCAGGATGCGCAGTCCCGTCGCCAGCATGATCACCAGGAAAAGAAGATAGAGTACGTGCAAGGTTCCCGCTCGCGGATAGTACCCCCAACTGTAACGGTACACTCCGTCGACGAAATATTGGTCGACCCAGGTGACCCCGAGAAAGGCAACTCCAAGCGAATAAAACAGCAAACAAAGTCTTCGGTTCCGCCGTTCGCGCGTCAACGCCACCACGAAATGAAAGAAGACGATCGGGATGAAAATGATCCCCGAATAGCCGATGCGGGCGACCAATTCGGCCAGGGACCGGTCTTGAACGTTGAACAGCACGGTCCACGACCCCTGCCAGTAGGCCGTCAGAAAACACCACAGCGCGAACATCCGCGCGTGGCTGGTTGCCCGGTTACGGGTGAGAACGAAGAGACCGAGACTCAGAGACAGGAGGGCCGTGACCAGCGTGGGAATCGAAGCGATGTTCATTCTCGAGATCGATCGACCCCCCGATCACTGGGCAAAGGCGCGAATAATGCAGGCTGCATTGTACCCCCCGAACCCGAACGATACGGACATCATGGTGTCGACCCGGGCCGCTCGCGCCTGGTTCGGGACAAAATCCAGATCACATTGAGGGTCCGGTTCCTCCAGATTGATGGTCGGATGAAGAAACCCCTTTTCCATCATCAGGCAGCAGGCGACCAGCTCCATCGCCCCGGAGGCTCCGAGAGTGTGCCCGGTCAGCGGTTTGGTTACGCTGACGGGAATCCGACAAGCGGACTCCCCGAGGGCCAGCTTCAGGATCGACACCTCTCCTCGATCGTGCTCGGGCAGCGCAATCCCGTGGAGATTGACATAGCCGATTTCATCCGGCCTCACCCCGGATGACGTCATCGCATGGCGAATCGCGGCAACCGGCCCTTCAAAGGTCGGATCGAAAGCCATCACGTCGTAAGCGTCGCACGAACTGCCGAACCCCACGACCTCTCCGTAGATTTTTGCGTTTCGCTTCAAGGCGTGCCCGGCCTCCTCCAATACCAGGATCCCGCTGCCCTCTCCCAACGCGAAGCCCGCCGCGTTCCTGGCGAAGGGCCGATAGGCAGTCGCAGGGGTCTCGTTTTCGGATGTCAGTAAGTGAATGGATCCGAGCGTGGCCAGCACCAGGGGCGTGATCGGCGCTTCCGCGCCGCCGGCAAGCACGACGTCGAGCGCGCCGTGCCTGATCATTTCAAACGCCTCGCCGACCGAGCACGTGCCGGATGCACATGCGGTCGTGATCGTATGCGAAGGGCCTTTGATGCCGAGGCTCAGCAGGATCTGCGTCGCCGCGCTGCTCGGAATAACGGAAGTAGCAAAAAACGGATTGATGCGCTTGACCCCCTTTTCGTAAAAGAGAGCAATTTGCTGCTCGGCATAACAGAGCGTCCCCACGGACGTGCCGAGAATGACCCCCATTGCGCGCGTGCCATTAGTGCCGGGGCGAATTCCCGCGTCCTGCAACGCCAGCGTCGCCGCGGCTACGCCGAGCTGGGCGAACCGGTCGATTCGTCTCGCCTGCTGTGCTGCCATGAAAGTCAAGGGGTCGAACCCCGAAATTTCAGCGGCGATCTGGCAGGAGTAGGATGAGACATCGAACGCCGAGATCCTTTTGATTCCCGAGCGACCCTCCTGGAGCGACTGACAGTACGCATCCTTGCCTGTGCCGATCGCGGAAACTACTCCGAGGCCGGTCACCACTACCCGCCGGTTGTCGTAGCCGTTGTTTTTCATTGATCTCATCGGAGCTTCTCCGGAACAATCGACGGAAAAGTTCCTACTCGGGCTCCTCCTGGAGACCGAGATTGGAGTTTTCCTTTAGCCACGCTTCCAGAAGCTTTTTCTTGAATCTCCATTGGTTGCCGACCTTGAATGCGGGAATTTTTTTCCGGGCCACGAGGCGATAAACGGTGAATCTGTCCACCTTCAGATATCTCGCGACCTGGGCCGTGGTTAGCAAAACTTCTTGCAATTTAAAATCTTCTGTGGCAACCTTTTGCAACATTTGGCACTGGTATATAAGAGTTGGCGCCCGCAGTCAAGCGATTTTAGGGGGATGTGGATGAGGGGAAAGCCTTCGATTTTGCTGAAAATCCTCGCAGGCAGCGGGCTGGCTGTTTGGATGTCTGTCCGTGTTTACGCGGGCGGCTTTATCATTCCCCACCAGACGGCGAGGGCCCTGGGGCTGGCGAATGCCATGACCGCCGGCGTCGACGATCCGTCGGCGGTCTACTACAATCCCGCGGCTTTGGGCGAGATCAAAGGGAACAATATCCTGCTGAACGGGCTGTACATCAACGTGGTCAACAGCGTGGAGAACAGCGGCAGAAAGGCGGCGAACAAACACGACGACAACTTTCTGGCCACACTCTTTTTCAACTATCACATTCCCGGAACCGACTTCACCGTCGGCGCCGGAACTTACAGCCCTTTCGGTCTCGCCACGACCTACGAAGAGGATTTCACCCGCTTTGCCGCTGAGCGTACGGAGTTGAAGACGATATACGTTACACCGGCGGTTTCATGGCACCCCTCCAAACGCTTTGCCGTAGGGGCGGGCGCGAGCTTCATTCACGCTTCAGGCCTGTTTTCCCGGTCTCTCTGCTTCGATGCGGTCACAGGGTGCACCGCGCCGATCGGGTTCGAGGGAAGAATGAGGCTCAACGATACCGCCAACGCTTTCGCCTACAACCTGGGTTTTCTGGTAAAGCCGGCCGATACCGTGAAGATCGGCTTCAGCTATCGATCGCGTGCGGATCTTCGATTCGACGACGCCGACGTGAAATTGGGAGGGCCGTTTTCCATTCCCCTGACCACAGCCGAGGTCCGGCCTCTTCCGCTGCCGCCCGTCATCAATGTAGGCGTGCACTGGCAGATCAACCCCGCGTGGGGGGCGGAACTCGTATACGAGTACACGCGGTGGAAAGAATTCAAGCGTTTTACCGCTTCGTTTGTTCCCGCTCCGACTTTTCTTCCCCTAGGGGGAGCCGGCCTCGTGTCCGGGTTCAGTCTGCCGGAGGACTGGAAGAACACCAGCACCCTGCGTTTTGGAAGCCACTACAAGCTGAGCCCGGCGTGGGAATTGCGCGGAGGATTTACGGTCGAGGAAACGCCGATTCCCTCGAGAACACTGAACCCTGCCATTCCGGGAGCCGATCTTCTGACGTTGAACGCGGGCGTGGGCTACAAATGGGAGAAGCTCTCTTTGGACTTTGCGTATATGGCCGTCTTTTACAAGACCCGGCGCGTCACGAACAACGAGCTCGAAGGGCTTCCGGCAACCGCCCCCTTGTTCTTCAGCGGCGCTCCCGGTCGCGACACCTACGAAACCTTCAATAACTTTTTGTCGGTGTCGCTCAGCTACCGATTCTAGAGGCCCTCTTCGGAGATCGGCCTCACCGTGCCTTCTCCATTTTCGCCCACGGGTCGCGGAGCGTTACGGTCCGGTTGAAGACCGGGGCTCCGGGCCGCGAATCCACCGTGTCGACACAGAAATAGCCGAGCCGCTCGAACTGATAGCGTTCTCCTGGCTTGGCCGCGGCGAGCGCCGGTTCGAGAAAGCAGCCTCGCAGCGTTTCCAGGGACTTGGGGTTGACGTTGGCGACCCAGTCCTCGCCCTCGGGAACGTCGTCAGGGTCTTCCTTCGTGAACAGGTGATCGTAGAGGCGGACGGTCGCGGGAACCGCGTGCGCCGCGGATACCCAGTGGATCGTTGATTTGACCCTGCGGTCGCTGCGCGCCGAGCCGCTTCGGGTCTCCGGGTCGTACTGGCAGCGCAGCTCGACGACTTCCCCGCTCCCGGGGTCTTTCACGAGCCCCGTGCACCTGACGATGTAAGCGTATCGGAGGCGGACCTCCCGCCCGGGCGACAACCGGAAAAACCCCTTCGGCGGCTCCTCCCGGAAATCATCCCGCTCGATGTAGAGCACCCGCGAAAACGGGACCGCGCGCGTCCCCATGCTCGGGTCTTCGGGATTGTTGACGGCCTCGACCTGCTCGACGCGTCCTTCGGGATAGTTCTCGATTATGACCTTGAGCGGCCTCAGCACCGCCATCGCCCGGGGTGCCCGCTTGTTAAGATCCTCCCGCACGCAATGCTCGAGCATCGCGATGTCCACGGTGCTGTTGCGCTTGGCCACGCCGATGCGCTCGCAGAAAGTCCGGATCGCCTCGGGCGTATAGCCGCGCCGCCGGATGCCCGCGATCGTCGGCATCCTCGGATCATCCCATCCGGTGACAAATCCCTCCCGGACCAGCCGCAGGAGCTTGCGCTTGCTGAGCGCGGTATAGCTCAGATTGAGCCGCGCGAACTCGATCTGTTTCGGGTGATGGATCCCCAGGTTGTCGAGGAACCAGTCGTAGAGCGGGCGATGGTCCTCGAACTCGAGGGTGCAGATCGAATGGGTGATGCCCTCGAGGGAGTCCGACTGACCGTGGGCGAAGTCGTACGTGGGGTAGATGCACCAGGTGTCGCCCGTCCGGTGGTGCCTGGCGTGAAGGATGCGATACATCACCGGATCGCGCAGATTGAGATTGGGCGAGGCCATGTCGATCTTCGCCCGCAGCGTCCGCGACCCGTCGGGAAACTCCCCCGCCCGCATCCGGCGAAACAGATCCAGGTTCTCTTCCACGGAACGGTCGCGGTAGGGGCTGTTCCTCCCCGGTTCGGTGAGCGTGCCGCGGTACTCCCGGATCTGGTCGGCGGTGAGATCACAGACGTAAGCCCGGCCGGCCTCGATCAACCGAACGGCGAACTGATAGAGCTGCTCGAAATAGTCCGAGGCGTAGTATTCGCGGTCGCCCCAATCGAACCCGAGCCAGCGTACGTCCTCCTTGATCGACTCGACGTACTCGACCTCTTCCTTGATCGGGTTGGTGTCGTCGAACCGGAGGTTGCAGAGCCCTCCGAACTCCGCCGCCAGTCCGAAATTCAGGCAGATCGACTTGGCGTGACCGATGTGAAGATAACCGTTGGGCTCGGGAGGAAACCGGGTCCTCACCCGCCCGCCGTACCTCCCCGCCTTGACGTCCTCCGCGATGATCGCCCGAATGAAATGGGACGGCGCGGCATCGGCGGACCGCTCCGCCGGCTGTCGTGTCTTCCCCGATGTCGAACGGCTCACAATCTCCTCGCTTTCGGCGGCGATTTCAATCTACTCGCATCGGCACGCCGCTTCAAGTTTCGCACCGCTTTCCTTCTCCCGCTGCTCTGTGATATGGCGTGCGGAGAAAGCGGATCAGGAGGCGGGTCGCGATGCGCATGCTGATGATAGGAACGGGACCCATCGGCGGGATCATCGGCGGACGGCTCGCCCGCGCCGGACACGACATCTACTTCGTGGACGTCGATCGCGAGCACGTGGCCGCGATCCGCGCGAACGGACTTCACGTCGACGTACCGGACGGAGCGTTCCGGGTGAACGTGCGCATCGGCTTTCCCGGCGAGCTCCAAGGAAGCTTCGATACCGTCTTTCTCGCCGTAAGGTCCAACTACACGGCCGACGCGCTGGCCACCGCCCTGCCCCACCTGGCCGCCGGCGGCCTCCTGGTCTCGCTGCAGAACGGCATCAACCCTCCGCTGCTCGCGGCCGAGGTCGGGCCGGACCGCGCCGTCGGCGTGGCGATCCGGATGGGTTGCCGCAAGGTCGCCCCCGGCCGGGTCCAGACAGCGATCCGCGGCCACCTCTATCTCGGCCACCTCCACGGCCGGACCACCCCACGGCTGGAATCGCTGGTCGCCTTGCTGAACCCGGTGATCCCGAGCGAGACCACCGACAACATCCTCGGCGTGCTGTGGAGCAAGCTGACCTACACCTGCCTCGGCTACTTCGGATCGCTTGCCGACGCTTCCCTGAAAACGATCTGCGAGGAGGATTCGAACCGCCGCGCGCTCGTGGACTTCCTGGGCGAAGTGGTCGCCGTCGGGGCCGCGGGCGGCGTGAGGTTCGTTCCGCTGGCGGAATACGACCCCGCCGATTTCCATCCCGCACGGGCGCTGCCGGCGCGCCTCGCGGCGCTCGACGACATGGCGAAAGGCTTCAAATCCTACGACCGCAAGGGCCCGCTGCGCCAGATCCAGCAGGGGATGGTGACCGAGGTCGACTTCACGCTCGCCCACGTGGTTCGCGAAGGCGAGCGTCTCGGCGTTCCGACACCGCTCTGCCGCAAGGTTCTCGCCATGATCCACGAGCTGGAGGCCGGAAGGCGGCCGCTCACTCTGGCGAGCTACGGCGAGCTCTCGACGGCATCGGGGTGAGCGCGGTCCGGCGCCCGCTGCCCGAGCGCTCTAGCTCACCCGCAGGCTCTTGATCAGGCGCGAGAGGTAGGTGCGCTGCAGACCCAATATCCGCGCGGCTGCCGCGCGATTGCCCTCGGTCTGGGCGAGGATCCGCGAAATCAGCTCCCGCCGGTATTCGTCCACCGCCGTACGGTAGGAGAACCGGCTCTGGCCGATCGGCGGAACCATGGCCAGGAAGTTGGGGGGAAGGTCCGGGATGGCCAGCTCGGGCCCCTGCCCCAGCACCATGGCCCGCTCGATGATGTTGGCGAGCTCGCGCACGTTTCCCGGCCAGTCGTAAGCCTGGAATTTGGCGAGCACTTCGGGCGCGATGCGGGTGAACGGCTTTTTCATATCGGCGGCAAAGCGTCCGAGAAAGTAATCCGCGAGCTCGGGGATATCCGCTTTGCGCGCGCGCAGCGGCGGGAGCTTGATGACGACCACGCTCAGGCGATAGAAGAGATCCTCGCGAAAGCGCCCTTGGCGAACGGCGCTCTCGAGGTCGCGATTGGTCGCCGCGATGATGCGGACGTCGACGCCGATGGGCCTGGTTCCTCCCACCCTCTCGAATTCCCTTTCCTGGAGAAAGCGGAGCAGCTTCGCCTGAATCTCGGGCGCGACGTCGCCCACTTCGTCGAGAAACACGGTCCCGCCGTGAGCCAGCTCGATTCTTCCGCGCTTCAGGTGCAGCGCGCCGGTAAATGCTCCTTTCTCGTGGCCGAACAGCTCGCTTTCGAGAAGCTCGCGCGAAAGCCCTGCGCAGTTGATCGCGACGAACGGCCCGCCCGCTCGTTCGCTCCAGCGGTGGATCGCGCGGGCGAAAACCTCTTTACCCGTGCCGCTCTCCCCCAGCAGCAGGATCGTCGACTTGCTCGGGGCCGCCCGGCGCGCGAGCGCGACCGCCCTTCCCATCTCCGGGCTTCGGCCGACCACCATCCGATGGCGCTCGTCCAGCTCCTCCGCGAGCACGGCGACGCCCCGCTTGAGCGTTTCCCGCTCCAGGGCCTTCGCCACGATCAGCGCGATATGGTCGGGCTCGAACGGTTTGGGGACAAAGTCAAAGGCTCCCTCCTTCATCGCCTGCACCGCGCGCTCGATCGTGGCGTACGCGGTGATCATGATGACCGCCGCTTCGCTTTCCCGCCGGCGGATTTCCCGCAGGACTTCAAGCCCGTTCATGTCGGGCAGCATCACGTCCAGAAGCACCAGCCGCGGCTCGTGCCGATCGAGCAGTTCGAGGCATTCACGCCCGCCGGCCGCTGTCAGCACCCGATAACCCAGGGACTCGAGGCGGTCACGAAGCGCCTCGCAGGTGTCGGCGTCGTCGTCGACGACCAGAATGACATCGCCCGGGGCTTCCATGTGCGCTACAAGGAGACGTTCATGACTTTCTCGATTTTCGACTTGAGCTCTTCCCAGTCGAACGGTTTCAGGACGTACTCGTTCGCTCCCTTGGCGACCGCGCCGATCGCCGCCTCGCGCGACATCGACGACGTTATGATGATGATGGGCAGACGGTTGTCGTGCTTGCGAACCTCTTCCAGCACCTCGATGCCGCTCATCCCGGGCATCTTGACGTCGAGGAACACGCCGTCGAACCTCTCGGTCATGATCTTCCTCAGAGCCTCGATCCCGTTCGCGGCCGTGGCCACGGCGAAGCCATAGGCCTCGAGACGGTCTTGAATGACCTCCAGGATATCGCTCTCGTCATCGGCCACGAGCACCCTCAACGCCATGGCCTCCTCCTTGCTCTAAACGCCCAGGGGCGCGCGGGCAGGCAGCGTAAAGCAAAAGCGGCTGCCGCCTCGAGCGCTCCGTTCCACCCAGATCCTTCCGCCGTGCATTTCGACCAGGGATTTCGAGATCGAAAGCCCCAGCCCGGTTCCCGCGGTCTTTGGTCTGTTCGACTGCTCCGCCTGGTAAAACTTGTCGAAGATCCTGACGCTTTGCTCTTCCGGAATCCCCGGTCCCGTGTCTTCGACCCATAGCTTGATCCACCCCGATCCATCGTCCTCCACGCCGGCTCTGATGAGGCCGCGAGGCGGGGTGAACTTGATCGCGTTTCCCAGCAAATTGATCAGCACCTGGATCGTCTTGTCCCGATCGGCCCAGACGAACACCGGCTCCTCCGGCAGCGTCACTTCCAGCTCGATCAGTTTCTCGGCGGCCGCTGGGCGCAGCGTCTCGGCGGCTTCGGCCGTCAGCTGGCCGGCGTTCAACGACGCCGGGTGCAGGGCGACTTTCCCCGCCTCGATCCTGGAAAGGTCCAAGAGGTCGGCGATGAGCCGCCCGAGCCGATCGGCGTTGCTCTTGATGCGGGACAGATAGCGCGTTTGCTTCTCGGTGAGCGGTCCGGTAAGGCCGTCGAGCATGTTGTCCACGGACGCCTTGATCGCGGTTAACGGCGTGCGCAGCTCGTGGGAGACATTCGAGACGAAATCCGATTTCAAGCGGTCGACTTCCTTCAGCCTCCGCTCGACCTTCTTTTTTTCGCTGATGTCTTTGCCCACGCTCAGCAGGCCGAGAATGCGCCCGTTTTCGTCCCGGATGGGAGAGACCGAAACCGAGAGATAGAGCAACTCGCCGTTCTTTCTCGTGGCCCTGAGCTCCAGATCCCGCAGCGGCCCCGTGAGCAGCACCTTGACGCGGATCTCTTCCAGCCGGCGGCGCTCTTCCGGCGCGAACAGAACGGAGATGTTCTGCCCGATGATCTCGCTCTTGCAGTAACCGGCCAGCACCTCGGCGCCGCGGTTCCAGGTTTGAATCCGGTCGTCGAGGTCCGTACCGACGATGAGATCCGCCGCGTTTTCCACGAGGTTCTCGACGTATGCTTTGCCTTTGGCGATCTCGAGGTAGAGCTGAGCGTTCTCCAACGCCACGCCGAGCTGCGACCCGAAAGCATTGAGGAGGCGGATCTCGCGGCGGGCGAAGCGATGATATCTCCGGCTCCCGACCACGATGAGCCCGAGGACCCTGGTTTTGGACATGACCGGGGCGGCCGCGGTCGAGATCACGCCTTCTCGTTCGAGCGTGCGGTTTTTGTAGATCGGGTTCTTGCGGATATCCGAGCAGACATACGGCTCTTTGGTCTCGAAGACGATGCGCGAGACGTTGCGCCGGTCCGATTGGACGGGCGTGACCCCCGCGAGAAACTCCGGCGAGCGCAGGCCGCGCGCCGCGCGGACGACCATTCCGGTCTTTTCCTCGTCCAGGATGCGTATGAAGCCCAGATCGAACCCGAGGATCTCGAGCGACTTGTCGAGGGTATCGTTGAGGATCTTCTCGATCTCGAGCGACTGCGTAGCAACTTCGGTGACGGCGAGCAGCGCCGCCAGGTCCCGGCCGCTCGCAAGCAGTTTCGCGTTCGCGCCGGAGCCCTCGGTGGCGGGCGCGTGATCAGCGGGCCTAGAGTTCTTGTCCACGTCCCCGTGCGCGAGAAACGAATCCCGGATTTCAGGGAGGGTGTGGAGGCCCGGAGTAGGCCAGGTTCGTCCGAACGTACCGAACGAGCTCCGAAGCGGGTTTCTGGCTCCAGGAAACCAGCCTCGCTTTAATCTCGTCGTCCTTCGCGGAGGGATCGCCCAGGAACGCGGCGTTCAGCGTCCCGGCGTAGACGCGGTCGATCAGGATCGGAACCGACCTGCGATGCGTTTCGCCGTAAAAGCTCTCGCCGATTCTCTGGCTCGTCGGGTCCGCCTGCGGCGGTTTGGACCAATCCCGCCGGACCCAATCGCCCGGCGACACTTTCAGGCAATCCGAGAAGAGCCGGGAGGGGTGGGTGTCGCCGAAACGGAGCTCGAGCGGCGCGTACGGTTGACCTTTGGCAAGCCTGATGGCGGTCGCCTCGACGTCTTCGACCCAACCGCAGAACACCGGGCTGTCCGTCTGCCCGGTCCGATTGAGCCGGCACGAGACCCACAATACCCTGGCACCGGCAACGGGAATTTCCTTCAGATCACGCAGGACACAGGCCAGGATGTCTTGAATATGCAAGCAATGAGAGGAGTTACGGGCGAAGGGGATGGGGCGCGCCGGCATGGACGATTCCTGCTTATCGCCGCAATCTTCCTGAGAACCCAAAACAGCCAGCCATTGGACCCAGGCTCTCGAGAAGTCGGATCGCGGACGACGCCCGATCGGAATCGGCCGGCCAGATACTTCTTCCCCTCATACTCCAGCCTCACGGCGACTGTCAAGGGCGCCGGGCACGGCTCAACCTGCGGGACCGGCAGTCCGGCTCGCCGAAAAAACCAGCATCGGCGGCCGCCTCCGCGGCTCGACTGCGCGAAAAAGAAGCCGCAGCGCCCGCTCGAGCCGCGCCCGGAGATCGCCGCGCCTTCGGCCCACGACGATCAGATGCACATCCGGCCGCCGGGCGAAGTCGCGGACCACCCTGCTGGGAGCGCCTCCGTGCACAGCCACCTCGATCTCGACCCCGGCCTTCAGCAACGCCTCGCAGCGCGGCAGAATCCACCCCTCCGCCGAACGAATCTGGTCTCGGATGGAACTCGCCCGGGGCATTCCCGACGAAACCACCGGCCGGACGGCCGAGGGAAAAACCGAAAGCTGATCCATGAGACCGTCGATTCCATTCCGGCTGGAGCGGACCACGAACAGGAGCTTCATCCCCGGTTGAGCGAGCTTTTCGAGGTATGGAAGAAACTGCTCGATGGAATCGGAGCTTCTCAACGGCACCACGATTCGGCTCGCCATAACGGACCCTCCTTCCCCTGTCCTGCACCGCTGCAGGCTCCGTGCCAGCTCGAACAGCGCGTCGGCTGAAAAGAAAACCCACGCATCAAGGCCCTATGGGCGGGGTCCGCACGCCCGCGGAACGCGGGCTTCGTGAACATTCGGATACGATAGCGTATGAGAAAGTCCGAAAAAGCGTCGAGACTCAGCGCGACGGAGGTCCCGTGTCCGGTTTCGGTCCCGACTCGGCCCTTTCGCCCGTCGCGGCAGCCGGGATCGAAATCAAGACCGGCGCATGAGGTCGTCGTTTGCCTGAAACGAGAAGGGAACGGATTTGCTGCAAGCTTCTCGCCATCCAACCCTTTGGTCCTTCGCTCATCATGATGAGGTCGACATCGCCGCTTCGGATGTAGTCTTTCAGGACCCTTCGCGTGCCCCCGGAATAAACGCTCATCCCGATCTCAATCCCCCTTCTTCGCAGCTCATCGCACAAAACGACGATGGCTGCGGCATCTTCTGGCCGATCGTGGCTCGTGGCTCTGCCGCCTGCTGAGGGCTCTAAGGGCAGGCCCGGCAGGAGCTGCTCCGTGAAATCCGACAGGCCGGCCAGACCGTAATGAACGAGGAAGACGACACGCATCCCCGGCTGGGCGAGCTTTTCGAGATAGGGCAGAAACTGTTCGATGCGGTCGGACGGTTTCAGGGGCACCAGGATTTGCCTCGGCATGCCTACTCCCGCCGTCCTGAAGAGCACGAGCCATGCCAGGGGACCGCCAGCCGGCAACCGGAGCCCAGGTGCACGAAATCATGGCCATTTTCGATTGCTCCCCCGCGAGAGCGTCGCGTTCATGCGACACAGGCCGTGTTGGATGCAACACAGCCGCTCAGGCGAGATTCCCGCGTGATCCCTCTTCGGCTCTGTCGAACGGGAGCTCAAAAAGCCTTGCCGAGGTCGTCCCCGGGCCTCGTCGAGGCACCGTCCCCGGCGTCCCCGCAGCCTGAGCGCATCTTCCAGGGTAGACCGACAGGATCTGTCACCGGATCTCGAAGGACTTCATCAGCTTCAGCAAATAGCTTCGTTCCAGTCCGAGCAGCCGCGCGGCGGCGGCGCGATTTCCTTGCGTGCGCGCCAGGGCCTGGACGATCACGTCCCGTCGATAGCCGTTGACCGCCTCGTGATAGGATTGCGCTTCGGAATGGTTCGATCGGGCGGTCGAGGCAAAACCGGGACTGAGGTCCTGCGGTTGTATTTTGCGCCCCTGCCCCAACACTACCGCCCGCTCGATCACGTTCGCCAGCTCGCGCACGTTACCGGGCCAGTCGTAGCCGAGCAGCCTTTCCGCGGCCGCCGGGGCGATTTCGGCGATATTTTTCTTCGCCTCTTTGGAGAAGCGTTCCACGAAATACTGGGCAAGGGGCAGGATGTCTTCTTTTCTTTCCCGGAGCGGCGGCAGGAAAATCGGGACGACGTTGATGCGATAATAGAGATCCTGACGGAAGGCCCCTTGCTTTACCGCCGCCTCGAGGTCCCGGTTGGTGGCGGCGATGATGCGGACGTCCACGCGAATGGTGTCGTTCCCGCCGACGCGCTCGAACTCGCGCTCCTGCAGGAACCGCAGCAGCTTCGTTTGCAGCTCCTGAGAGACGTCCCCGATCTCGTCCAGGAAAACCGTGCCGCCGTGGGCCAGCTCGATTTTGCCCCGCTTCAGCTGATAAGCGCCGGTGAAGGCGCCGCGCTCGTGACCGAAAAGCTCGCTTTCGAGCAGCTCCCTGGACAGCCCGACGCAGTTGATGGCGACGAAAGGCTTGCCCCGCCGGTCGCTCCAGCCGTGAATCGCGCGCGCGAAGAGCTCTTTCCCCGTACCGCTTTCGCCCAGGAGGAGGATCGTGCTTTTGCTGTCCGCGGCCTTTTTAGCGGCGTCGACCGCCCTGGCCATTCTCGGGCTCTTGCCCATGACCAAACGGTAGCGCCGGTCGATCTCCTCGGAGAGCACCTGCACCTCGCGTCGCAGCTGCTGCTCCTCGATCGCCTTTTGCACCACGAGCGCGAGGTGGCCCGGCTTGAAAGGCTTGGAAACGAAATCGTACGCCCCTTCCTTCATCGCCTGGACGGCCCGGTCGACGGTGCCGTACGCGGTGATCATCACGACGGGAAAATCGCGCCCTCTGCGCCGGAGCTCCCTCAGAATATCGAGCCCGTTCATCCCGGGCATCTCGACATCCAGCAGCATCAGGTGCGGCTCGCGCCGCTCGACCGCGGCGAGCGCCCGCACCCCTTCGGTTTCCACCGCCACCCGATAACCGAGCGACTCCAGCCGGTCCTTCAGGACCGTCGCGATGTAAGGGTCGTCGTCGACGACCAGGATGGTCTCGCCAGAGGAATCCATGGCATCCCCCTCATTCGGTGTTCCCGGCGGCGGGGAGCGTGAAAAAGAACGTGCTGCCGCTTTCCTCCCGGCTCTGTACCCAGATTCTCCCGCCGTGGAGCTCGACCAGTTTTTTGGAGATCGCGAGGCCGAGGCCCACGCCGCGGGAGCCGTTGCGGTCGATCTTGTAGAATTCGAGAAAAATCTTCTCGATCTCTTGCGGAGGAATCCCGGGCCCGGTGTCGGACACGGACAGCTCCACCCAGCCGTCTTCCGCTCGCCGCGCTCCTACGGTCACCCGCCCCTCGGGCGGAGTGAACTTCAGCGCATTCCCGATCAGGTTGGTGAGCACCTGAACGATCTTGTCGCGATCTGCCCATCCGCGGAGCCCGTGCGCGGCCGGAGCGACCGAGAGACGAACCCTCTTCTCGTTCGCCAGGGGCGTCAGGGCGGCGGCGACCTCGGCGATCAGGTCCCCGATCGGGAATCGCGCCCGGCGAAGCTCGATCCGTCCGACCTCGATGACCGAAAGATCCAGGAGGTCGTCGATCAGCCTGGCGAGCCGTTCGGCGCTGTCCTTGATGTCCCCAGCGTAGCGCAGCTGCTGGCGATTCAGCGGACCGACGATCCCGTCCAGCATGTTTTCCGCCATCCCCTGGATCGCGGTCAGCGGCGTCCTGAGCTCGTGCGAGACGCTGGAGACGAAACGCGATCGCAGCTGATCCAGCTCCTGGAGCCGCCGGTTCGTCGCCTGCAGCTCGCGGTTCGAGCGCGCCAGCTCGGCCGTGCGCGCCTGGAGCTCGCGAAACAGGCGAACGTTCTCGAGGGCCACGGCGGCCTCGTCCGCAAACGTAGCGGCCAGCTCGATCTCGCTTTCGCTGAACGGCTCGACCACGTCGCGATAGACGACGATGGCGCCGACAGGCGCTCCCTCGCGGAACATGGGGGCGGCCATGACGGTGCGGGCCGGCGTCTGCGGCACCGGCCCGCGAAAATCCGGACCGACGTTGGCGATGTCGACGATCTGCACCGGCCGCCCCTCGCGGATAGCCCGGGTGGTCGCGCTGTCCTCGTCCGGCCGCGGGGGCAGCTTCTGCAGCTCTTCCAGCCGCGAGCCCTCCTCCCGACAGTGGGACACGAACACCAATCCCTGCTCCTCGAGAAGCCGGATCACGCCGCCTGTCGCCCGGGCAAGCCTCACCACATGGGCGGTGATCGAGTCGAGCAGCGCCTGGCTGTTGAGCGGCGAGGCCGCCATGACGCGCAACACTTCCGCCACCGCCGTTTGCCGCGCCAGGGCGTCGACCAGCTCGCGGTTGGCCTGCTCGTGGGCCTCCGTCTTGGCTTTCACCTCTTCGAAGAGGGTGAGGTTTTCGATCGCCACGCCGATCTGGTCCGCCATCGCGACGATCAACCGGACCTCTCCGGGCGTGAAGCTTCGCGGTCCGCGCGCGTGCGACGAGATGGCGCCGACCACCCCCCCTTTCGCCCGGACCGGAAAGAGCGCCAGGAACCGGTATCCGGCCTCCTTGCTCCTGCGCGTGCGGCTCAGCCGGTCATAACGCGGCTCCCGCTGGATGTCTTCGAAGATCAGAGGCTCGCCCGACTCGACGACCTTCCCCAGAAGACCTTGCCCGACCCGCAGCTCGCTCGGGAACTCCAGCGTGTCTCCGAACCTCGCCTTGAGCGACAACGTCTCGCGCTCGCCGCTGAAGAGATAGATCGTCGTCGCGTCCAATCCGAAAATCTCCTTGATCTTGGCCGTCACCTCTCCGAGCACGGGCTCGACGTCCAGAGATCGAGTCGCGGTCGCGGTGATATCGAACAACGCCGAGAGCTCCCGAGTCCGCTGTGCGACCTGATCTTCGAGGCGCTGGTAGGATTTCTTGAGGTCGCCGACCATCCGGTTGAAGGCTTCCGCCAGTATCTCGATCTCATCCCCGGTCTTGATCTCCAGGCGATGGTCCAGGTTCCCGCGGCCGATCGTTTCCACTCCGCGGCGCAGCGCCTCCAGCGGACGAACGACCCGTCGCGCCACGACGACGCTGGCGAGCAACGCGATCCCCAGTCCGAAGAACAACAGCGTCGAGGTCCGCGCCACCGAGGCGTACAGGGGAACGTAGGCTTCCGCCAGAGGTCGCTCGACGATCACCGCCCAGTCCAGGCCCGGCAGGTAAGCGTACGCGCTCAGCACGCGCCGGCCGTCGATGTCGCGGGAGACGAGCGTTTGCGGCTGCAGAATGAACGGCGCGGGCTGCAGCGCCCGCTTGACCTGCTCGAGCGAGCCGGCCCGGCGGCGCTGCGGGACCACGCCGCTCTCGGAATGGGCGACGATGTCGCCCGAGCGGCTGACCACGTAGGCCGAGCCGGTCTTCCCGACCTTGAGGTCGCGAATGAGCTCGCCGACATACCGGAGGCTCACGGTCGCTTCGAGCACCCCGATCACGCTGCCCGGAAAACGCTCGACGGCCACCGCGACGGTGATGTACGGATCGCTGTCGTCGGCAAAGAAGACGGGGCTGAAGAACGTGACTCCTTGCCGTGCCTGAAGGAACCCGGAGGCTTTGGAGTAGTCGGCCTCTGCCTCCGGAGGGACCACGTGGAAGCGCGACACACGGATTCGCGCTTCCCCCCTTTCGTCGATCGCCACGAGGTCGGTAATGGCGGGGGTCACCGACAAAAGCTTCATCAGCTCAAATTTGTATTCCGCGGAAAAACGGCGGTTCGCGATCGCCCGATTCGTGCTGGCGATTTTCATCTCCTTCTCGATCTGAAGGAAGTAAGCGGCGATATCGGCCGCCACCCGTCCGGCTACCTGGGCCTGCCTGAGCCCGATCTCTTCTCGGCTCTCGTGGTAACGGAAGTAGATTTCGAGCAGTCCGCTTGCGATCAATCCGCCGGCCGTCAGCGCGACGAAAATCAGGAAATACTGGCGAACCAGCCTTCCCCGGCGGCGCCTCGGTCTCGCGGTAGAAAACGCCAGCCGCAAAAGCGCCTGGGCCCGGCGCAGGGTTGTCGTCGACCTCGTCATCAATCGAATACCCTGTCGGCCAGCATCAGGACTTCCGGCGCGATCTTCAGGCCGATCGCGGAGGCGATCCTGCGATTGACCGACAGGTCGAACCTCGCGGGCCTCTCGACCGACAGGCTCCCGGGCTTCGTTCCCCTGAAAATCTGGTCGGCGAACCACGCCGCCCGGTAGCCGATGGAATAGAGGTCGGGCGCGTAGCTGAGGAACACGTCCTGTTCCGCGACCTGGAACGCATTGCAGCCGAAGAACGGCCGCCGCTGTTTGAGGGCCGCTGCTGCGAGCGCCCTCAGATCCTTGAACAACCCGGAGCAGATCGTAAAAACGCTCCAGCCGTGCTCCCGCCGGGGCAGCGCATCGACCGCCGCGACGGCGCTCGCCATCGCTTCGATCGGACGATGGACGAGCTCGACCCCCAGTCTCGGCACCATGAGCCTGATCCTGTCCACGATCCGGGCCGATGCCGGGTCCCGCACGTCGGAAAGGGCCAGGGTCCGACGCATGTCGGGCGCCACGTGCTTGAAGACTTCGATCTGCTTGACGACGTTTTCGGGCCCGGTGAAAAACGCAAGTCCGGTCGCGTTGGCTCCCGGCGAGGCCAGGGACTTGACCAGACCCGACAGAACCGGATTGGCGGCCGGCACAAAAAGGATCGGAACGGTCGACGTGCTGCTCAACGCGGCCTTCGTCTCGAGGGTTCCCATCGTCACCAGCAAATCGGCCCTGTGCCCGGCCAGATAGGCCGAAACCGCGGAACGCAGGCGCTCCGGCTCCGGCCCGTGAATCCAGTCGATCGCGAGATTCTGGCCTCGCGTGTAGCCCAGTTCCTCCAGCCCGTCGCGCAGTCCCTGTTCCTGCGGCTGGACGCGGACAGGGCGCTCGTCGATGACGAGCGCGAGACGGTAAAGCCGTTTTTGGGGCCCGATCGCAAGTTGGCTCGCCGAAACCAAAAGCAGGGCAAAAACGCGCAAACGGCCGGATGCCAACATGGACCGTCACCGAATCGCCCCGCCCCGCATCACGGTCTGGAGCGTCGCCAGCGTGAAGAGCGTGGGCTGGTATCCCTGATTGTAGGCTCGCGTTGCGGTAACGAGGGTCGAGCGGCCGTTGAGAACGTTGACGACCGCCACGGTGCCGACCGACAATACCTCCTGCCCGTCCGACAGCGTCACCGGCGTGAGGAAAGGAAACTGCTCCTTCCAGTAGTTCCCCTTGCCGTCCCAGCTCATGGTCCAGAGCGCCTCGTAGTTGAGTTTATCGATGTGGACGATTTTCTTCGCATAGCAGTAAGCGGGATTTTTCGGCGTGAT
Source organism: Candidatus Zixiibacteriota bacterium (assembly GCA_035574315.1). Lineage (NCBI taxonomy): Bacteria > Pseudomonadati > Candidatus Zixiibacteriota > Candidatus Zixiibacteriota bacterium. The sequence continues at coordinate 71,623 of DATLYW010000053.1, read as the reverse complement.
CTCGAGAACGTAGGTGTCGTGCACTTCCCACGTTTCGTCGAGCGGCAGGTAATCCCCGGGCCTGCGACGGAAAGGAACGTGTTCCTGGAAAAAGTTGCCGAGGACCTTTTTCTCGCCGAGGAGCCGGTAGTTGAAGTCGGTGATCTTGCCGTTGAAATTGTTGATGTCGTCGAACGTGAACTCGCTGGGCGCAAGCGTCGAGCACCGCTGGATCGGAGGCGAGCGCCGCACCCGGCGGATGCTGGGAACGTAGACGTAGAGATCGTCCTCCCGGTCGGGCTGGGCGTAGCGGATCTCGAGGGTCGTCGTACCGGAGGTGTCGCGCGGGTATTCGTCCGCGCGCAGCTGCATCCAGTCGATGTGCTCGTACCCGTGGAAGGAGGGCCGGCTCGCAATGCTCACCCGCCCCCGGACCTTCAGATAATAGTGAACCACGTCGGCGCGCCGCTCCGACCCGTCCCTTTCGATCGCGACGCGGACGATCTTGCCGCCGCTCATCGCCCCGCCGGTCTTGGAATCGTCGCCGAGCCAGCGCCAGTAGAAGTTCCAGGCGAGCTTGAGGCCGGCCCGAGGGTCCGAAGGAGCGATGTTCGGAAACGGCAGACCGGCCACGTAGTTGACGAGCTCCCCGCCGGCCCCGAGAACGACCTTTCCGGAATACGTCTCCGTGGCCCGCCGGTATTCCGCCGGAACGGCGTATTTCCTGGGATGCTTGATGCGAAGGGTGTAGCCGGATCTGATCCGGTTCAGCAGGTTCTCTCCGACCAGCCCCTGGACCCTGGACCAGTTGTGCGGCCCGATGACGTCTCCGGGATCCGGCGGGTTAGCGATTCCTCGACACGGGAAGTCCGCAATCACGCATGCCGCCAGCCCGCCGACAAGGAGCGTTCTTCGCAGCACCCGACGCCCCTGTCCCGTTAACGACATTGCGGTCGTCCTCCGCGGTTACAGCCGGACTCCCATTTTCGCCACGATCAGCCCACAGGCGTGCATCTATAGCAGAACCGCTTCGGGGCGTGCAAAGGGAAAAAAGGAGGCGCGGCAGAGCGAATCGAATACCATCCGACCGGCGTCCCCCCGAAACGGGTATCGGCGCGAAAAGTTCCGGCGGCAGAAGGGCTTCCGTGGCGGCGTCGGAACCGGAAAGGGATCCCCGGCGTATCCTTTTGTAGACAGCGCACAGGCGAAAAGTACACAGAATCGGACGGCGGATCCGCAAAGGCACGTTGACAGGCCCCGAGCCTTCCTTTAGGTTCACGGGTGCAAGCGCGGCAAGTGAACGGCATGGACGGCGGGGTTTACAAGGGCTTTCGAGCGGCGGAGCTGGAGTACCAGTTCAATCCACGGGTCTCGGTGCCGGAATTCCCGCAACTCGCGCAGCGGCGCTCGGAGAAGAGCCGGATCATCCGCCATTCTGTCGCGCACGACCTCGACGTCCGCTACGGAGACAGCCCGCGGCAGACGCTCGATGTTTTTCCCGGCTTCGGCGGCCCCGTCCTGATCTTCATTCACGGCGGCTACTGGCGCAGCGGCAACAAGGAGGATCACTGCGGCTTCGTGCCCCTGTTCGTGGAGCGCGGAGCCACCGTGGCGCTGGTGGAATACGATCTCTGCCCGTCGGTCACGATCGGCGAGATCGTGCGACAGATCCGGACTGCGGTCGCCTGGGTTTTCCGCAACGTTGCGCGTTATGGAGCGGACCCGGGGAGGCTGTACGTGTGCGGCCACTCCGCCGGCGCGCACCTCGGCGCGATGGCGCTCGCCCACGACTGGGCGGGCGAAGGGCTGCCCGCAGATGTGATCAAGGGAGCCGCGCTCACCTCGGGCGTCTATGATCTCGAGGTGGTAATGCGGATCAGCGTGAACGACCAGGTTCGTCTGACTCCTGAGCTCGCCCGGGAGTTCGACCCCTTCCGCAACCCGCCGCGCTGCGGCTGCCCCGTTCTGGTGGCGGTCGGCGGCGACGAGCCCACGGGCTGGCGGCAGATGTCGCTCGATTATTTTGAATTCTGCAGAAACCGGGGCGTTGCGGCGGAGTTTCTCGTCGTTCCCGGAGCTAACCATTACACGGTTTCCGACCGCATGGCCGACCCCGAGGACCCTCTGGCTCGGGCCGTGCTCCGCCAGATGGGCTTGTAGCCGGAGCGCCGCGACGATGCGCTACTGCATGCCGCCGGACCCCAACACTCGCACGCCGTGCTTCAGGCCGCCGCCGGGCGCCTGCGATACCCACTTCCACATTTTCGGCCCGCCGGAGGAGTTCCCGTTCGCCGCCACCCGCGAATACACGCCCCCCGCCGCGCCACTGGAGCACTACCGGCTGATGGCGAGCGTGATCGGTGTCGAGCGCGGCGTGGTCGTCCAGCCGAGCGTGCACGGGCTCGATGTCCGCGTCACCCTCGACGCCATCGCAAAATCGGAGGGCCGCTTTCTCGGCGTCGCGCGGATCGACGACCAGACCGCGAACGACGAGCTGAAGCGCCTCAAAGACGCCGGCATTCGCGGAGTGCGCTTCAACCTGCTGGACCGTCCGCGCGGCAACGTCGAGCTCGACGTCTTCGAGCGGGCGGTCGAGAAGGCCGCCGCGATCGGCTGGTCCGTCGATCTCCACATCGATCCCAGGAACTTGCTCGCGCACGAGCGGCGAATACGCGCGCTTCCCGGGCCGGTGGTCATCGATCACATGGCGCGCATCGATCCCGGCGCCGGACCGAGCCAGCCGGCTTTTCAGCTGCTTCTCGACCTGCTGAAAGACAGCCGTTTCTGGGTCAAGGTCACCGGCGCGGACAAGCTCTGCCGGACGCGTGTCCACGATTATTTCGGACTTCCCTTCATCGATGTGATCCCGTACGCCCGCGCCGTGATCGCCGCCGCTCCCGACCGGGTTCTCTGGGGAACCGACTGGCCGCACTCCAACCACTTCACCCCGGGAAAAACGCCCAACGACGGAGACCTGGTGGATCTCCTGGCCGAGTTCGCGCCTGACGAGCCGACCAGAAACAGAATCCTGGTCGAGAATCCGGCCCGGCTGTACGGCTTCGGGTAAGCAGCGGGCCGGGGAGCAGATCTTTCCGCCGAGGCGGGAGCCGGAGCGGGCCGGGAGGTTCTCATGGATCGGATGCCGATCGTCGATCTATCCGAGAGGGCGAAAGCCCTCGCGCAGAGCGGACAGCGCGTGAGCGTTCTCTGGCAGAAGCCCGACTCGCTGGCGTTCGTCGCGCGCGGCCGGGAATACCGCAGCGAATTCCACATCAACCCGAGCGACGAGCTGATGTACATGATCCAGGGGGAGATGCGGCTCCATTACCGCACCGCGGACGGAAAGGAAGAGATCGCTCATCTGCGCCAGGGTGCGCTGATCTACACGCCCGCCGGGACGCCGCACTCTCCGCGCTTTCCTCCCGACGCCTTCGCCCTGATCGTGGAACGGCAGCGCCGCCCGGGCGAAGTGGATCGTTTCCGGTGGTACTGCCCGCAGTGCGACGCTCTCCTCCACGAAGAGGAGTTCGTGGTCGACGACTACGCCGCGGATCCGGTGTCGCAAGCCTACCGGCGCTTCTTCGAGAGCGAGGAGTTCCGGACGTGCAAACGATGCGGCGGCGTCATGCCCGCCGCGTAAAGGCCGCTACTCGAGGAGATAGCCGAACTTCTCGCGCGCCTTCCGCGAGACCTCGGGAGCGGGAGCGTTGACCCTCGGGAATTTGTCGGCCCACTCGAAGGGTCGCGTCGCGTCGATCACGACCCGCGAATTGGTGAGATCCTTCATCGCCCGTTGCTCGGGCGTCAGCCGGGGGTCCGCCGGCGACGTGCGCATGCGCCGCAGGATGTCCATGGAGGTCGCCGGATCGCAGCGGGTCGCCATGGCCCACATGAGCTGCTCGAAGTTCGACACGTCGACGTCGTCGTCGACGACGATGACGAACTTGCAGCCGTAAACCGTCGAGCCGCAGCTCGCCGCCAGCACGCCGACCTGTTTCGCCTGTCCGGGGTAGCGCTGCTTGATGGCGATCCCGTGGAGCATCCGCGACGCGCCCACCTCGTGGCACCAAACCTGTCTGACGTCGGGCACCCCGGCGTTCGCCAGCTCGCGCTTGAGCATCGCCGAGCGGATCACCGCGCGGTAGCGCGCCATCTCGTCCGATCCGCCCCCGAGCGGAGGCACGCCGAGCAGCACCGGATCGTTGCGGTGATAGATCGCTTCCACGTGCAGGACCGGCTGCGGGCTCGCGCCTCCCGCGTAGTAGCCGGTCCACTCCCCGAACGGCCCTTCCCGCCTCCGGTCCTCCTGACTCACGAACCCTTCGAGCACGACCTCGGCATCGGCCGGAAACGGCAAACCGGTCACCCGGCCGCGCACGAGCTTGACCGGCCGGCCGCGCATTCCGCCGGCGATGTCGAATTCGCACACCCCGTAAGGGTGCTCGGTACCCGCCATGAAAAACAGGACCGGGTCGCCGCCCACGACCAGCGCCAGCGGCATCCGCTGGCCGCGGCCGAAGTATTTTTCCCGGTGCATGTAGCCGTGTTTGCCCGGCACGATCAGCATGCCCACGGTCCTGCGATCGTGGATCATGGCGCGGTAGCAGCCGACGTTGATCCACCGCTCGTCCGGGTCCATCGTGACCGAATATCCCCCGGTGCCGATGTAGCGCCCGCCGTCGTGAACGTGCCAGATCGGCGCCGGAAATTTTTCGACGTCGACGTCCTCGCCGGTCAGCACGTTTTCGAGCACCGGCCCGTCCTCGACGAACTCCGGGGCGATGTACCGTGGATTTTTCTGGTAGTGCTCGAAGTAGGCTTCGCTCAGCTCCTGCTTGGTCAGGTGGTCGGGAAATCCGAGCGTCATGTTGCGCCGCCGCCCGCCGAACACGTTGACCAGCAGCCGAAACCCTCTCGGACATCCGGGAACCTCGTCGAACACGACGGCGGGCGCGTCGTCGCGCGGGACCACCACGTCGGCGGCGAGGCCGATCTCCTCCTGCCACGAAGCTCCGCGAACCGTTCTCAGCTCGCCGAGCTTCTCGGCCTCGCGCATCCATTCGCGCAAGTCGCCGTAGCGCCACTGCGGCGCGCTCGACCCTTCGCTCATCGTTCACGCTCCGTTTTCATGGCCCCGTTCGAGCCGTCCGTTGCGACCTCATCGAAGCTAGAAGCCTTTTATCAAAACCGGCTCCGACGGACAACGGTGGGGCCGCAAGCATGCACGAAGGTCCCTGCTCCCGGCCGCGAGCCGCGGGGATGCGATGTCCGCATGGTCGCGAATCTCGCCGGCGTTCGCTTCAGCTTGACGCCCATCGGGTCTTCGAATAACTAATGGAGGCGAGCGCCCTTCTGCCAGGGTGCCGAACGCCCGGAGGAGCGAAGAGCATGATCATCGACGCGGACGCGCACGTGGTGGAGACGACGCAGACCTGGAGCTATCTCGAGGGCTCCGACGTAAAGTATCGGCCGCAGCTCTTCCAGTCGCCCGAGAACCCCAACGCCCAGTACTGGTTTCTCGACGGCAAAGTCATCGGCTTTCGCAACCCCACGTTGAGCGAAAGAGAGCTTGAAGAGCTGTCCAGAGAAACCGGGCGCACGCTCGAAACCGCCGCGGAAGCCCGCGAGCTGCGCGATGTCGAGCTTCGCCTGAAGCACATGGACGAGCTCGGCATCGATGTGCAGGTCCTCTTCAACACGCTGTGGATCGCCCGGGTCGCCGACAGGCCCGAAGCGGAGATCGCCCTGTGCGGCGCGTGGAACCGCTGGATGGCGGACATCTGGAGGCAAGGCCGCGGTCGTCTGCGCTGGTCGTGCGTGGTCCCGGCCATGACGATTCCGGAAGCGCTCCGGCAGATGCGTTTCGCCAGGGAAAACGGCGCGGTGGCCGTGAGCCTCCGCCCTTTCGAGTACGAGAAGCACCTGGTGGAGCCCTATTTCTATCCGATCTACGAAGAGGCGGCCCGCCTGGACCTCGCGGTGGCGATCCACATCGCCAACGGCAGTCCGGTGCTCCTGGATTACTTCAAGCCGCGTTACGACCGCATGGGCGGCTTCGCTCAGTTCAGGATCCCGACGGTCGTGACCTGCCTGTCGTTGATGATGAGCGACGTCCCCAAGCTGTTTCCGCGGCTGCGTTGGGGCTTCATCGAGGCCTCGGCCCAGTGGGTACCCTGGGTGGTGAACGAGGCCATCCGCCGCTCCGGCGCCAAGGGGTTTCCGAAGAATCCTTGCCGTGAATTCAAGATCTACATCAGCGCGCAGACCGACGACGACTTTTCCTACGTCCTGAAATATGCCGGCGAGGACAACATCGTCATCGGCACCGACTACGGTCACACCGACGCTTCGAGTCAGGTGGATGCCATCGAAGTGTTCCGCGGAAACCCGGCGGTCGACGAAGCCGCCAAGAAGAAGATCCTCGAAGACAACCCGCGCGCGCTTTACAACCTGTAACGGGGCGCCTCGAGCCGGGCTCTCGCCGGACGGATGCCAGGGCGCGCCCCGGCGTCTCTCCGTGACGGGCCTTCGGCTCCGGAGGCGCCGCCGGCTTTGCTTCCCGCCGGGACTCCGTTTATAAGGGCCCTATGGCCAAGGATCTGCGCAGCTTCGTCGCCCGGCTGGAGGCCGCCTCGCCGGCGAGCGTCGTCCGCGTCTCGAAGGCGATTTCGCCCCGTTACGAAATTTCCGCGATCCTCGCGCACCTCGAGCGGCGAAAGCGGTTCCCGGTGCTGTTGTTCGAAAACGTCCAGGGCGCGGACGCCCCCGTGCTGATCAACGCTCAGGCGAGCCGCGCGCTGATGGCGTTTGCGCTGGAGACCAGCCCCGGGAATCTGGCCCGCGTGTTCGCCGAGCGGCAGTCACGCCCGATCGCCCCGGTGGAAATCGGCGACGCCCCGGTCCACGAGGTCGTCCGGGTCGGCGACGAGGTCGATCTCAACGGCGTCCCGGTGTTGACCCACTACGACGTCAACGCGGCGCCTTACATTACCGCCGGAATCGTGGTGGCCGCCGATCCCGAGAGCGGAGTTCGAAACACCAGCTACAACCGCCTGATGCTCGCGGGAAGGCGGGAGCTGCGGATCTTCATGGCGGTGGGCCGCCACCTCTGGACCCTGCACCACCGCGCGGAGAGCCGCGGCGAGCCGCTGCCGGTCGCGATCGTGATCGGGGTCCATCCCCTGTTCTCGCTCGGGGCCCAGGCGCTCACGCCGGCCGACCAGGACGAATACGCGGTGATCGGCGGCATCATGAACGAGCCGCTTCGCCTCGTGCGCGGTCGAACCGTCCCGCTCCTCGTGCCGGCCGACGCGGAGATGATCATCGAGGGACGGATTCTGCCCCACGTGCGCCGTTCCGAGGGACCCTTCGGCGAGTTCACCGGTCACGCCGTCGAGTCGGACGAGCGGCAGGTGATCGAGGTCACCGCCGTCACGCATCGGAGAAATTACATTTTCCAGGACATCCACGCGGGTTTTACGGAGCATAAGCTGATGGGAGCCGTGCCGCGCGAGGCGGCGCTGCTCCGGGCGGTGCGCCAGGCCGTGCCGACGGTCAAGGACGTCTGCATGCCGGTCTCGGGCAACTGTCGATTCCACGCGTACATCTCGATCGCCAAGCGGGCCCCCGGCCAGGCGAAGAACGCCATCTGCGCCGCGCTGGCGGCCGACATGCTGCTCAAGCACGTCGTGGTCGTCGACGAGGACATCGACGTGTTCGACGAAGAACGGGTGCTGTGGGCGGTTGCCAATCGTTTTCAGGCGGACCGCGACCTGGTGGTGATCGCCAACGCCCAGGGAAGCGAGCTGGACCCTTCCGCCGGGCCCGGCGGTGTCAACGCCAAAATGGGCCTCGACGCAACCAAGCCGCTCGAAGGTTTTCCGCCCGAGCTGAAGGTCCCGGAGGAGGTGATGCAGCGGATCAGGCTTGAAGACTACCTCCCTGGCCTCGGCTCCGAACCGTAGTTTCTGCCCGCATGGAACCCCAACCGTCATCGAGCCGCCGCCGAAGACCGACCGCGCCGCACAGGCGGAATCGATCGTGACCGCCAAATTTGACAAACCGGCGTCCGAAGTGGGAAATTGCCGGCGAACTCGAGTGCCGGCTCGCCCGGACCCTGCGGAGGCCCCATGGCTGAAGACCTGATCCGAATCGGACTGTTCAACAAGGACGCGGCGATTCTCGCCGCCGAAGCCAGAGGATTTCTCAGAGCGGAGGGGATCCGGGTGGAACTGAACACGGTGACGGATTCGCCGACGCTGCTCCGCAACCTCATCAACGGGCGCTACGATCTCATTCTCAACAACGCCGACAACGTCATCGCCTGGGCCGAAGGCCAGGGCGAGGATCCCGAGCCGAACGATTTCGTCATCTTCATGGGCGGGCTCCAGGGAGTGAAGCAACGGCTGGTGGCCGCGGCGGGAATCGACGACTTCGCCGATCTCCGCGGCAAAGTCTTCGCCGTCGACGCGCCCACGACCGGGTACGCCATCATCGGCATCGCCATTCTCAAGAAGCACGGCCTCGAGCCGCATCGCGATTATGGCTTCAAAGCCTTCGGCAACACGCCCAGGCGCGTGGCAGCGCTCGCGCGCGGCGAGGCGTCGGCCGCGATGGTCGGGATGGCCGATGACGACATCCGGAACCTCGGCTTCAAAATTCTCGCGCGCGCCGAAGACCACGTGCCTCACTACGCCAGAGGGTTGGGAGCGACGCGCCGCGAGTGGGCGGAGCGCCATGAGGAGCTGCTGGTACGCTTTATTCGCGCGATGATTCGCGCGACCGACTGGGCGATGGCCGCCGGGAACAAAGAAGAGGTGGTCGCGCTGCTGCTGCCGGAATGCGGCAACAAGCGGGCGCGGGCGGAGGAAGCCTACGAAGAGACCACTAGCGCTCGTTTCGGGCTGACGCCGCGCGGCCGGATAGATTTCGACGGGATTCGTACGGTCCTCGAGCTGCGCCAGACCGCCGGCCTGATGAAGGCGCCGCTGCCGGGCCCGCAGAAATACGTCGACGAGCGCTTCTACCGACAAGCGCTGGCCGGCCTGGAATGAGCGCCGGGCCGCGCGCGCAAGTTACCTGTGACCGCGGGCGCAGGCGAAAGCTCGCCCGCTGCGGCGACAGGAGGCAGGCATGGCGAAGATCAAACACATCGCGATCCGAACGCGGGACGTCGAGAAAACCGCGGCGTTCTACAAGGCGGCGTTCGGTCTCAGGGAAGTCGGGCTGGGCCGCAACGGCGTTTATCTGACCGACGGCTACCTCAACGTCGCCGTTCTCGGCTTTCAGGCCGGCGCCGATGGCGAGCCGCTGCGTCTGGGCCTCGATCACCTGGGCTTCCAGGTGGACGACCTCGAGGCGGCCCTCGATCGCATCCGCCGAAGCGGCGGCACCACGCTCGCCGAAGGGGATGAGACCCCGCCCACGGACCCGGGCCGCCGCTCCTATTACGAGGTGAAATGCCTCGGGCCTGATGGACAGGTGATCGACGTTTCCGCCGGAGGCTGGGTCGGCGCGCCCCCGGTCGAGGGCGGCACGGAAGAAGGAGGCTACGGCGCGCGAAAAAGGCGCTGGCGAACCGCGTCCAGCGTCGGACGCAGCCGCTGAGAACCCACGCCTCCCGACGAAGATCGGCTCTCGAGGAAGACGCGCCGAGCGGAACCGACGCGATGGGAAGCTTCATCCTGCTCCTGGTGGCCTTGCTCCTCTGGTCCGTAAGCCTTTTCCTGGTCGGCGAGGCGGGCAAGAGCCAGCACTGGGCGACGAGCGGTCGCTCGGGCCCTCCGGAGCCTTATTCCGGGGTGGCGATGTCTCAGGTGCTGTCCTGCCTGTTCGTCGTGCTGTGGATCGCGCGAGCCTATTTCACCTTCCGCCCCGGCGCCGACTTGCGCCGGTTCATCTCCCATCTTCTGTCGCGTCCCGAGCTGCTCGCGCCCGGCTTCCTTTTCGCGGTCTTTCCGCCGCTCATCGTCGGACTGGTAAAGCTCGCGACGGCTCTCGTCGTCGACCGGGGCGACAGCGAGAGCGCTGCGGAGCGGCGCAATCGTCGCTGGATCGGCTCCGTGCTGGTCTTCTTCCATCTGACCGTGGCCCTCGCGGCGGCTCTTCTCGTCCACCGCTTCGTGGAATGAACCTGGACCTCCGGTTGCGGCCGACGCGGGACGCGATGGCCGCTCTTTTCGCAGCAAGGACGATGGAGCGGGACCTCGGAACGAGGTATCAATCGGCATGCTTCGATGAGAGACGGCGGTACCGCCTCAGCGGATGTGCCGGGCTCCGGGAAGCGCGAAATGGATGGCGGCCATGGCCGCGGCGCCGGCCGCGCCCATGAGCGCCACGGCCCAGCGCGGGCCGAGCAGCGTCGCCAGCACGCCGATCAGCATGCTGCCCACGGTCAACACCACACCGCTCATGTGGAACACGGCCATGGTCCGGCCGCGAAACTCGGAAGGTGAATAGCTCTGGATCACCGTCTGCACCAGCGCGTGCGAGCAGACGTTGGCGAATCCCACGATCACCATCAACGCCATGGAAGCCCAGAACCACGGAGAAACGGAGAAGGCGACGACGCTCACGCCGTAGAGGGCCACCCCCGCGAGCATGAAAAGCCCCCGTCGCAGACGGTCGCCGACAAAAGCGATCATCATGGCGCTGCCGAGCGCTCCGATTCCCATCGCCGTCAGCAGCAAGCCCTGCCCGGTCGCCCCCACCCCGAGAAGGTCGCGGGCGAAAACCGGCAACAGCGTGGTGAAGGGAACGATGAACAACGAGGCGAACATCACCACGAGCAGGGCCGTGCGAACACTGAAGGTCCGCCAGCTGAACTGCCACCCCTCGATGATGCTGCGTCCCAGCGTGGGGGAAGGAGCGCCCGCGCCGTGACGGCCGGGGGCCGGCCGGCCCGCCGCCTGCAAGCGCGCCGTCCAGAACGTCGCCAGGATGTAGAACGCCGCCTGCACCGCGTAGCACCCGCCGGTCCCGAACCTCGAGATCAGGATGCCAGCCAGCGCCGGACCGGTACTGCGGGCGACATTAAAAACGATGGAGTTGAGCCCGATGGCGTTGGTCAGCCGGCTCGGCGGCACGGCGTCCGCGACGATCGCGCCGCGCGCCGGCTGCTGGAAAGTCTGAACGGCCGCCATGCCGAATGCGGTCGCGTAGACGTGCCACACCTCGATCCGCTCGGTCACGATCAACGCCGCCAGGGCCGCGAACATGAGCCCGTCGGCGACCTGAGCGAGAACGATCTGGGCCTTGCGCGAGTAGCGGTCGGCGAGGCTCCCCGCCAGCGGGGAGAGCAGGAGCGTCGGGATCGCCTGGATTCCGCGCACCAGGCCGAGCTGGAGCGCGGAATTGGTGAGCTCGTAGATCAGCCAGCCACGCGTCACCTGGTCCATCCAGAACGCCGTCGACGCGAAGCAATGACCGAACCACAGCAGGCGGAAGTCGCGAAAGGCAAGCGCTTCCAGCCCGGCGATCCGGAACCGCTTGGAGAACAGGGCGGAAGGGCGGGACGCTCGGGGCTCGGCCCCTTCGGGCTTGGTCGTCGTCGGACTCAGCGTAGCGCTCCCTTGACGGCAGGAAACGGGCGTGTTGCCGGCCGGTTGCGGTTTTTCCGCGTATAGCACGGCGGAGCGGGGCCGTCCAGCGCGCGAAAACCTTGAAGTGCCCGGAGACTTCGGCTATTCAGCTAGGATGCCCGGTACGCTGTTCGCCAGGAAGCCGATCGGGATCCTCCTTCGGGAGATGAGCGCGACGACGGGTTTGCGCCGCGCCCTCGGCCCGCTCCAGCTCACCAACCTCGGGGTCGGCGCGATCATCGGCGCGGGTATTTTTGTCGTGATCGGTCTGGTCGCCCGGGACAAGGCGGGCGCAGCGACCATGCTCTCTTTCGTGATTGCGGGCGCCGCCTGCGCCTTCGCCGCCCTCTGCTACGCCGAGTTCGCCTCCATGGTCCCCGTCGCCGGTTCGGCTTACACCTACGCCTATGCCACGCTCGGAGAGCTGCTCGCCTGGATCATCGGGTGGGACCTGCTGTTGGAGTACGGCGTCGGCGCCGCGAGCGTGGCGCACGGCTGGTCGCATTACTTCGCGGACTTTCTGAAGATCTTCGGCCTGCGCGTCCCGCCGGCCGTCGCGCGCGCGCCGTTCGACTACGATCCCGCCACGGGAGCTTTCGTCGCCACTGGAACGCTCCTCGACCTGCCCGCGCTGGCGATCACCGCCGCGCTCACCGCCATCCTGGTCATCGGGATCCGCCAGAGCGCCGCGTTCAACGCCGTGATGGTGGCGATCAAGCTTTCCGTGGTCCTCCTGATCATCGCCGTCGGCGCGTTCTATGTCGTCCCGGAAAACTGGACGCCGTTTGCGCCCTACGGCTACTCCGGGATCAGCTTTTTCGGCAAAACCGTGCTGGGGCAACACGGGCCCGGCGGAGAGCCGCTCGGCGTGATGGCCGGCGCCGGGATAGCGTTTTACGCCTACATCGGATTCGATTCGGTCTCGACGCACGCCGAAGAGGCTCGCAACCCGGCCCGCGACGTCCCGATCGGCATTGTCGCTTCGCTCGCCGTCTGCACGGTCCTCTACATCGGAGTCGCCGCAGTGCTGACCGGCATGGTGCCCTACCGGGAAATCAATATCGATGCCCCGCTCGGCGACGCGTTCAGCCGGGTCGGCCTGCCCTGGGTGCATTTCATAGTTTCACTCGGCGCGCTCACGGGCATCACCTCGGTCTTGATGGTGCTGATGCTCAGCCAGCCCCGCATCATGTTCGCGATGGCGCGCGACGGGCTGCTCCCGCAGGGGTTTTTCGGGGCGGTGCATCCCCGCTTCCGCACCCCCTGGAAATCCACGCTGCTCACCGGCGCCGTCGTCGGTCTCATGTCTTCCTTGCTGCCCCTGCGCGTCCTCGCGGAGCTGGTCAACATCGGAACCCTGCTGGCGTTCACGATCGTCTGCGCGGCGGTGCTCATCATGCGCCGCCGTCATCCCGAGATCGCGCGACCTTTTCGCTGCCCGTGGGTTCCCGTGGTTCCGATCCTCGGCATCGGTTTTTGCCTGCTGCTGATGTTTTCCCTGCCCGGGGAGAACTGGCTGCGTCTTTTCGTCTGGCTGCTCCTCGGTCTCGGTGTCTACTTCGGCTACGGCCGCCATCACAGCGTGCTCGCGCGGCGACGGGCGGACCAGAAGAACTGAGCGAAGTGCCGCCCTTTTCGCCGCGCCGCGAAAAATTGTTGACAGGGAAAACGGCCGGAGTTACGTTTTGAAACTTCCGCAGGCTCAACTCGGCCGCACGAGGCATGGAAACGCTCGAACGCACGAAAGCTCGCTTGATCCGCGAAGCGATCGAGCGGAACCTGGAGTTGGCAAGGCCCCTCCAAGCGCGGCGCACCGGGCGCGCCAGGCGCTTGTTGCCCGTGTGCTTGTGGGGCTGCTTCCTGGCCGCCGGTCTCGGCTACCTTTACTCGCCCGCGCCGGTCGTATCTGAGGCGACTTCCCCCAGCCCGGGCCTCGAGACACCTGAGGTCGCGACGGCGCCCGGGCCGGCCGAGGGCGTGGCGCCGGCCGAGGCCGTCGAGCCGGAGCTTCCGGTTTCTCCGCCCCAGGCATTGCACCGCGCGGTCCTGCCGCTTTCCGTGCGCCGGATCGTCGTCGATCCTGGCCACGGCGGACGCCAGCACGGCGCGATTTCCCAGTCCGGCGTATCGGAGAAGCACCTGACCCTCGAGATCGCGCTCAGGCTGAGACGGCTTCTGGAGCAGGCCTCGTTTCAGGCGATCCTCACGCGCGAGGGCGATCAGACGCTCCCGCTCGACAAGCGGGTCGCGTTCGCCAACGCCAGCCGTGCGGACCTCTTCGTCTCGATCCACGTCAACTGGATGGAGCAGCGCGAGCTCCGTCCTCTGGAAACGTATTACGTCGGGCCGACCGACGATCCGGCGGCAATGAGGCTTGCCGGAATCGAGAATCGCGAGTCGGGCTATTCGCTCGCCGACTATCGCGAGCTTCTGGAGAAAGTTTACATGCACGCTCGCCGCGATGAGTCCCGCAGACTCGCCGAAACGATCCACGCGGAGCTCTACCACGCCCTTCGCGAGTCCAATCCCGGCCTCGACAATCGCGGAGTGAAAAAGGCGCCGTTCGTCGTGCTGATCGGCACGCAGATGCCGGCGATCCTCGTCGAGGTGGCCTCGCTGGCGAACGAGGACGACGTCCGGTTGTTGACAAACCCCGACTATCAGGAAAAGATCGCTCAGGCGTTGCTGCGCGGCATCCGCGCGTACGCCGACGGCCTCAACGGCTCGGCCAAAAAAGGCGGCTAGGAGCTATGGAAGAGAACACGGACACGCTTTGCGTCGGCATAGACCTCGGCACCTCCCGGAGCTCCATTTCGGCGTCCAACGGCCAGCGCCACGTCGTTGACAGCTATGTCGGCTGGCCCGTCGACATGGTCGCCCGCAAGCTGGTCAAGAAACCGTTGCTCGTCGGGCGCGAGGCCCTCGAGAACCGCTCGATGCTGGACCTCAGGCGCCCTCTCGAAAGGGGGCTGATCAAGGAAGGCTCCGAAAAGGATGAGCAGGCCGTGCGCGAGATCCTGCGCCATCTGGTCGTCCTCGCCGGGCTCAAGCCCAAAGCGGGCAAGAGCCGGCCGAAGGTCCGCGCGGTGGTCGGGGTTCCAGCAGAGGCGTTTCGCGGCAGCAAGCAGAGGCTGCGCGCGTTGATGGACGGCATCGCCGACAGCGTGATGCTGGTGTCGGAGCCTTTTGCCGTGGCCTACGGGCTGGAGGCTCTGCTGCACGCCCTGATCATCGACATCGGCGCGGGCACGGCCGACTTCTGCGTGATGCGGGGCCGCTACCCGACCGAGGAGGACCAACGCACGTTACCCAACGCCGGAGACGCGATCGACGAGCAGCTCGCGAAGCTCATCCGCGAGCATCACCCGGAAGCCCAGTTCTCGATCCACATGATTCGCGATTGGAAGGAGAAATGGAGCTTCGTCGGCGAGCCTCCGAGCCGCGTCGTCGTGACCGTGCCGGTCAAGGGAAAGAACACCGAGCTGGACATCACGAACGAGATGCGCGCGGCGTGCGAGAGCATCCTGCCGCCGATCTGCGAGACGGCGATCGATCTCATTTCCCGGGTGGACCCGGAATATCAGGAGAAGGTGCGGAACAACGTGATCCTTGCCGGCGGCAGCTCCTTGATCTCGGGCCTCGCCGGCGCGGTGGAAAAGACGCTACAGGAGCTGGGCGGCGGGCGTGCGACGGTGGTGAAAGATCCGGTGTTTGCGGGCTCCGACGGCGGGCTGTGCATCGCGCGTGACGCTTCCGGGCCCGACTGGGAGAAGCTTTCCGCCTGAATCGAAGGCCGGCCTTCTTGCCGGGGCCCTTTCCTGGTTTTCATTGAACCTTTGATCGATTGAACCGCGGCAAAGCGGCAGGTCTTCCATGTCAGGGCTTGCTTTCCGCAGCTTCGCTTGCCTCGTCTTTCTTCTCCTTCCGACCGTAACGGGACACGCCGCCGGAAAGGGCGGAGGGCTCAGTGCCGGTTCCTCCGGAGCCTCGCTCTACAGTCGCCAGGACGTGCGGTCGGAGAAGCTCGCCGTGCTGGCCGCCGGCGAGCCGCTGACCCCGTTGGCGGAAGCCGTGGGGACCACCGTCTGGTACCTGGTTCGAACGCGCCAGGGGCTCGTGGGCTGGGTGCAGGCGTCGGAGGTCGACGGCAGCGCGGAGCTGAAGGAGGCTCTTCAGGAGCCCGCCGAGGCCCTCTGGAACGCCGTGACGAGCGGTGGTCAGGCGTTCCAGGGCAGTTATACCGTCGAGCAGAGCTCGGCGGAGGAGGTCTCCGGTCGCTGGACGCTGCGGGGCCCGGACGGCAAGATAATCCTGCGCGGCACCTGGTCGGCGCGAAAATTTTCCACCGGCTGGAACGGCAGCTGGCGTGCATCGGTCGAAGGCCGGGCCGGCGGGCGTTCGGGAAGCTGGACGGCCGACCTGCGGCTTCCTGGATCGGCACGGCTGCCGGAGATGTTCGAGGCCGCAAGACGTGCGGTCGTGCGTGGGATCTGGGCCTCCGGCCAGGATTCCGGGAGCTGGTCGATCCGCGAAGCGAACTAGGAAGGCGCGGTCGAACTCCCGCTCAGCTCAACCAGCCGCTCTCCTTCAGCGCGCGGGCCGCGCCCGGATGGAGCGGCACCCCGCCGAATTCGAACGCCGCCCTGTCCCCCGACCGAAGCGAGACGAAAAGATCCTCGAGCCCTTTGAAGAGCGGATTTTTTCGCGGCAGCTCCTCGAGGTGGTCGACGATCGTCTTCGCCATGGCATACACCGCCTCTTCCGGGACCCGCGCGTGCGTCACCACGACGTTGATCACGCCGATCTGCCGCGACGCGGAGCCGACCCCGCGGAGCGCGCCGGGCTCGATCGTCACCCTGCGGTAGTAGCCGACCTCGGAAACGATTTTATCGATCTCGTCCGGCCCGTATTCGACGACGCGCAGATCTACGCGCCGGCTCAAATCGGTCGCCATCCGGTTGGGGATGGGCGGCAGAAACAACGCATCGACCCGACCCGACGCCAGCGCGTCCGCCGCCTCGGCGTACCCCAGGTACACCGGCTCGAACGCGATTCCGAGCACGCTGAAGATCGTGCGCACGTGTTCGGCCATCCCGCTGCCGGCCGCTCCCGGAACGATTCGCCGGCCGCGAAGATCGCCGACGGCGCGGATGCCCGATCCGGCGAGGGACACGAAAAAAATCGGCCCGACGTTCGCCGGCGCCACCATGCGCAGGGCGATCCTGTTCTCGAACGGCGCCGTTCCTTCAAGCGCGCGCCCGATCCAGTTCGAGGCCATGAAGCCGAATTCGAGGTCCCCGCGGCCCAGGCGGTTGGCGTTATCGATGCTCGCCTCGCTTTCGCAGACAACGCACCGCTCCGTCGGCGCCCGGTTCCGGTTGAACAGCTCCGCGAGCGCCTCAGCCTGGGTGTAGAACGTGCCGCCCGTCTCCGCGGTCCCGATTCGATAGCTCATGCCGTTCCCTTCCCGCCCGCTCGCGCTTGACCGGGCGGAACCTCCGTACTAGCCTGGCTTGCGGCGCCCGGCCCGCCGCAGCGGCGGCATCTTCCGCTCGCGTCGATTGCCGGAGAGCGAGGAGGCAGGTCGATGGCTTCAACCCTCAAGGTCCGCGGCATCGATCACATCGTCTTTCACGTCAAGAATCTCGCGCGCTCGAAGAGATTCTACGTCGACTTCCTCGGCATGGAAGTCGACCACGAGCGGCGCCGCCAGTGCTTTCTCAAGTGCGGCCGTCAGGGGCTCGCGCTTTTCGAGATCGACGCTCCCGTTCGCGCGGGACGGGAGGTCAACCACCTGGCCCTGCGCCTCCGGGCAGGAAAGCGCGCCGAGGTAGCGGCCGCCCTGCGCGACGCCGGCATCGAGTTTTCCGGCCGCAGCGGCGACCCCGATTGCATTTACTTTCGCGACCCGGACGGCCACCGTCTGCAACTGCTGCTGCCCCGCGAGTGAGCCGATCTCCGGCTTGGCGACGGCGTCAGCCGCCGAGCAGCTTTTTCAGCCTCGCGACGATCTCGGGCGGCTGACTCAACGCGTCCTTGACGATCGCTTCGAGCTCCTCTCCCGATTTGGGACTGAGCTCGAATTTGCGTTTCTCGATCTCCGCCAGGAACTCCGGATCCTTCATCGTCCGATTGAACGCTTCGCGGAGGATTTTCACCCGCTCCGGGGGAATTCCGGGACTGCCGAGCATCGGCCGGCCCAGAGCCCCGGCGGCCAGCACCACGTTTGCCAGCCGGCGGCTGGACTCGGGCGTCTTGTACTGGTCCATCAGCTCCCAGATGGTCGGCGTCTGCGGCAGCTTGACGTCTCTCGCCCGCCCCGTCTGGATGATGTTGCGCACGAACCCCTTCTTGCGCCACGTATGATAGGGCTCCCGGGAAAAGAAAGCCTCGATCGTGAAAGCGCGGCACAGAATCTCGCCTCGTTCCACCGCGAGATCGATCTCCGGGCCTCCCGGATAGCCGGTGACGACGTTGAAGCGAGCCCCCAGGGTCTCCTCGAAGAGCTTGGGAAGGTAATAGGCCTGATCCGAGGTTCCCTGGCCGCCGCAGCGCGGCGGCTCGGCCGCCTTGCGAACGTCGTCGATCGTCTTGTAAGGGCTGTCGGCGCGCATGTACATCTGGGATTCGCCCTCGACCGGCGAGCCGATCCACGCGAACTTCCCCCAATCGTACTGGACCTCTTTGCGCCCGATGAGCTGGTCGAAGTAGAGCGAAGGGACGATCGAGCCGATCAGGCTCAGGCCGTCCGGCTTGGTCTTGTTGTAAACGTAGTTCGCGGCGATCTTGTGGCCCGCTCCGGGCATGTTCTGGACGACGATCGCGGGCTTTCCGGGAATGTGCTTCCCGATATGAGCCGCCAGAATCCGCGACCACTGGTCGTAGAGCGCTCCCGGCGTCGTCCCGATGTAAACGGTAATCGTCTTGCCTTTATAGAAATCAGCCTGCGCCAGCAACGGCGAGGGCGCCGATCCCGAAGAAGCGATCAGCGCGATAACGGAGAGCCATCGGCCTTTGAAACCCATGCCAACCTCCTTGTCGCGCCAAAATCGATCTCTGCTTTTAGGTGAAAGGAAGCCGCCGTGTCAAGGGTAAGCCCAAGGGAGCCCGTTCGTCGGGCTGTCGAGGAACAGGGAGGCAGCTTTCGAGGAAATCAATCAGCGTTACTCTCCGAACGCTTCTTCACGGGTCCTCTTGAACGACGGCAGCAGGACGGCGAGCATCGCCAGGACCGCTATCGCAAGCAGGGTCACGCTGATAGGGCGCTGCACGAACACCAGCGGATTGCCCCGCGACAGCAGCATTGCGCGGCGCAAATATTCTTCCATCAGCGGGCCGAGAATGAAGGCCAGCAGCATCGGTGCGGATTCGCAACCGAGCTTCGAGAACACATATCCGGCCAGGCCGAACAGCGCCATAATGTAGATATCGAACTGGCTGTTGTTGAGGCTGAAAACGCCGATCCCGCAGAAGACCAGGATTGCGGGGTAGAGGAAATGGTATGGCACCATGATCATCCGCACCCACAGGCCGATCATGGGCAGGTTCAGAATCACGAGAAAAAGGTTGCCGATCCACATCGAGACGATGATGCCCCAGAAGAGCGCCGGTTGCTCGGTGATGACGGACGGCCCGGGCTGAATCCCCTGGATGATCATGGCGCCCACCATCAGGGCCATGACCGGATTCGAGGGGATTCCCAGGGTCAGCATGGGGATGAACGACGTCTGCGCCCCGGCGTTGTTGGCCGACTCCGGCGCCGCCACGCCTTCGATCATCCCGGTGCCGAACCGCGGTCCGTTTTTGGAAACCTTCTTCTCGATCGAATAGGCCGCAAACGATCCGAGGATCGAGCCGCTGCCGGGCAGGATGCCGAGTGCCGAGCCGATGAGCGTGCCGCGGAGAATCGGAGCGATCATGCGTTTGAAATCCTCTCGGGTCGGCATCAGACTGGTGACCTGCGCGACCGCCACGGAGCGTTCGGTCTCGGTTTCGAGATTGCGAATGATCTCTCCGAGGCCGAACATGCCCATCGCGACCGTGACGAAGCCGATCCCGTCCGCGAGCTCGGGCACGTCGAACGTGAAGCGTTGCACGCCCGAGGTGACGTCCGTTCCGATCAGCCCGAGCAGCAGCCCGAGCAGCACCATGCCGATTGCGTGCAACAGCGAGCCCTGCGCTAGCACCACGGAAGCGACCAGCCCCAGCACCATGAGGGAGAAATAATCCGCCGGGCCGAACTCCAGCGCCACCGCGGCCAAAGGTGGACCGAAAGCGGCGATGATGAACGTCGCGACCGTCCCGGCGAAAAACGAGCCCAGAGCCGAGGTCGCCAGCGCGACGCCCGCCCTCCCCTGTTTCGCCATTTGATAACCGTCCAGCGTGGTCACCACCGACGCCGCCTCGCCCGGCAGGTTGACCAGAATCGAGGTCGTGGACCCGCCGTACTGCGAGCCGTAGTAGATGCCCGCGAGCATGATCAGCGCTGAGACCGGTGGCAGAACGAACGTGACCGGGAGCAGCATCGCGATCGTCGCGGTGGGACCGAGGCCCGGGAGAACTCCGATCAGCGTTCCGAGAAAAACGCCCACCAGGCAGTAGAGGAGATTGCTCCACGTGAGCGCGGTTTGAAGGCCCAGCGAGAGATTGTCGAGCAGCTCCACGGCGACCTGCCTCGGGCTTCGTCCGTCGCTCAGTCCCCGAACCAGGGACCAACGACCGGCAGCGGCACCCCGAGCCCTTTCAAAAAGATCAGAACGCAGAACAGGGCCAGCCCGGCGGCGAGAAAGATCGTGGGAACCCAGCGAAACCGGCGGCTCGCAAAGCCGCTGGAGATCACCAGCACGGGAACGGCGACGGCAACCCCCGCGCCGCGCAGAATATAGCCGAAAAGCAGCACCGAGGCGACGATCAGCGCCAGGTGCCGGACGGCGAACGCGCCTACCGGCAGGCCGGAAACGATGAAGCTGCGAACCACTGCGATCGCTCCGACAAGAAGCAGAAGGGCTCCGAGAATCGTCGGGAAGTAGGCCGGCCCCATTTTGAGAGCGGTTCCCATATCGTAATCGCGGGCGACCACCAGGGCGGCCGCGCCGAAAAAGATGTAGATCAAGCCGGCCCAGAAGTCTCGCTTGCTACGAATCATCGCCGATCATCCCCGTTTCGGGCCGGCCGAAAAACGAAGGCCGGAACGAAAGTCCGGCCTTCGTTTGGCCTTTCCTTTCACGCCGGGCGTCAATCGGCGTAAACTCCGGCTTTCTTGATGATTGGCCCCCACTTTTCGATTTCGCTCTTGAGAAGACTCGCCAACGCTTCCGGGGTCGCCCGTTTTTCGGCCACGGGCTCGGTCCCGAGGTCGGCAAAGCGTTGCTTGACGTTGGGATCCTTCAGAGCGAACTGGAGCGCCTTCGTGAGCGTCTGGACCACCGGCTTGGGCGTGCCTTTGGGCGCGTACAGCCCGTGCCAGACCGAAACCTCGAAATTCGGCAACCCTGCCTCGTGCATGGTCGGCACGTTGGGAAGCGATTTGACCCGGGTGCGGGTGGTCACCGCATAGACCTTGATCTTGCCGGCCTTGATCTGGCTTGTGGTGTTCGTCGTCTGGTCGCACATGAAATCCACCTGACCGCCCAGGAGGTCGTTCATCGCCGGGCCGGTGCCCTTGTAGGGCACGGTCGTCAAGTCGGTTTCGATCGCCGTCATGAAAAGCATGCCGCAAAGGTGGGACGCTGCGCCCAGACCGGCGTTGGCGTAGGTCACCTTGTCTTTGTTCTTCTTCACGTAATCGATCAGCTCTTTGAGGTCCTTGGGAGGGAAATTGCTGCGGGCGACGAGCGTCATCGGCACTTCGTTGATCAGCCCGATCGGCTCGAAATCCTTGATCGGATCGTAGGGAAGCTTGCGGTAGAGAGCCGGCGCCGTCGACATGCCGATGTGGTGGATGAGAATCGTGTAGCCGTCGGGCGCCGCTTTGGCCACCCGGTTCGCCGCGATCGTCCCCCCGGCGCCTGCGACGTTCTCCACGATCACCTGTTGCTTGAGCGTCTTGCTCATCGGCGCAGCGATCAATCGGGCCACGGCATCCGTCGGCCCGCCGGCGGAAAACGGGACGACCATGGTGATGACTTTCGTCGGATAGGCCTGGGCCCAAGCGAAGGACGCCGTGAGCAGCAACGCGGGGAAGAAACCGAGAACCTTGCTTGCCATTGTCGCTACCTCCATAATCTGTCGACCGAATGGAATCCGACTGCCCGGCCGCTCGAGTCCGGCGTCTTGCCCTATTTTGCCGGCCGATTCCACTTCGCTCGCCGGTGCGGCCTTGGCCCCGGGGGTGCAACTTGCGTACCGCGCTCGACTCAACGTTGACCGCGAGATTCGGCGTTACGTTTCCCGGTCCTGAGAATTACGGTCTCTCCCATTGGCAAATCTGAAAAAGCCACCCCCTTACGGCCTCGTGCACCCTTGACGTTCTTCGCCAGGTCGTTTATTTAAGGTTCGCTCAACAAGCCGGTCGCAGCGAAACCGATCCAGAACCCAGCTAGAAAGGAGACGCGTTCGATGGCCGAGAAGATCAAAGCCCTGATTCGCGAGTACCGGGAAGGAAGACTCTCACGCCGGGAGTTCATGCGTCAGGCGGTTCTGGCGACCGGAACGTTGGCCGGGGCCGACAGCCTGATCAGGAGCTTGATCCCTTCGGGCGCGCACGCGGCCCAGGTACCCGAAACCGATCCCGCCATCCTCACCCACAATGTCGAGTACAAGGGCAAGGCCGGGCCGATCTTTGGATACCTCGCTCGCCCTGTCAAGGCCGGAAGGTATCCCGCTGTCATCGTCATCCACGAGAACCGGGGTCTCAACGATCACATCCGCGACATGGCCCGGCGGTTCGCCAAGGAAGGTTACGTCGCGCTGGCCCCCGATTATCTGTCGCGGGCGGGAGGAACGCCGAAAGTCAATCCGAAGGGAGAGGGGCTGAGCAATATCCGCGAGCTGGCACCCTGGCAGAACGTGGCGGAGGATACCGCTTCGGGCTTTGAGTATCTCAAGGTGCTTCCCGATGTCCGCGGCGACAAGCAGGCCGTGGTGGGCTTTTGCTGGGGCGGAGAGATGGCTTTTGCCTCGGCGACGCAGATCAAGACGCTGGACGCGGTGGTGGTTTATTACGGGCGCAGCCCCAACCCGCTCGACCTCGTCAAGAACATCCAGGCGCCCGTGCTGGCCCACTACGGAGAAAAGGATCCCGGTGTGAACAAAGGCATACCCGACACTGAAGCGGCGATGAAAAAGTACAACAAGTCGTATACCTACAAGATCTACCCGGGCGCTCAGCACGCTTTCAACAACGATACCGGCGGCGCCCGCTACCATCCCCAGGCTGCCAAGGAGGCCTGGGAAAGAACCCTCGAATTTTTGAGGAAAAACCTACGGGCTTGATCTTCCGCTCGAAACAAAGTCAGAGTAGGCAGAGGAGTGGCCCCTACTCTGGCAACCGTGCGGCGCGAGTTTCCGCGGCTTCGCCGCCGGCTCATTGTCGAGACCGTTTACACGGGCTCTGAAGCCGGTCGCTAGGGCTTTCTCCCACAGCTTCCAGGAAAGTGATTACCAACGAAAAATTAAATAGTTACTGTGATTCTAACCCGAAAATGGCAAAATCGCCCGATTCATTTAGATCACGGAACCAATAGGTCAAGTCTGCCCTAACCGTTTGGGCGAATCCCTGTGAAAACGTTAGACACGGCTGACCTCCATGGCTTTTCTATCTTCGGCACGCCTCCTGCTCTTACGGAAGGCATCTCGAACGGGGCGAACTGAGAACCGAACCGGTTTGGCTATGGGAGTCCGGGAGCGGTAGCGACCGATCCGGTTGTCAATCGAGGTGGCGCCCGCGTGACGGAACAGAGAAAGGGGGGAGCGATTCATGAAGACGACCATCGAGACAGATTTGGAAAAACCGAGCTTTTGGCAGCTCGTGTTCTCTCAGAGCAAGGTTAACGGAGCGCCGTACTACGGAGAGCAGCTTCCTGGGAGAAACTGGAACTGGCCGACCGATACCTTTCTGCAACGCCGCCTGCGTGAAATCAACAAGTGCTACCAGAGCGCAGAGAGGGCGGAGCTGAACTGATCGCCGCTTCCCGCTGCCTCCTTCAATACTCCCACGGGAAGACGGCGCCACTGAACTCCACCCCGTTCAGTGGTAAGAGGGCCGGGTCTCACAGTCCGGCCCTCTTTTTTTGGCGTCGGCTCTGCTGAGAAAGATCCACGCTCTGGCGCAAGCTTGATCGCCCGCTTCGCTTCGTAGTACGAGGGATGCCGGCCCGCAGCCGAACAGGCCCCGCACCCGGAGTGAAAATGGAACCGGTTCGACTCTTTTGCTGGCACTTCATGGCCTACCCTTATCTCGCGGCCGATTTCGACGCCAGGCACGAATCGGGTTGGGTCACCGTCCCCAACAGCCTCTGGGACAACGAAAAAACCCGGGGGCTGTACCAGGAATACATCGACCAGCTCGCCTACGCCGACGAACTGGGATTCGACGGTGTGGTGCTGAACGAGCATCATCAGAACATTTACGGCCTCATGCCTTCGCCGAACCTCGTCGCCGCCGCGCTCTCGCAGCGGACTTCGCGCGGGAAAATCGTCATTCTGGGCAACCTCCTGCCGCTCCATCTCAACCCGATGCGAGTCGCCGAGGAATACGCGATGCTCGACCAGATGACCCATGGACGGCTGATCGCCGGCTTCGCTCCCGGAAGCGGACCGGAAACCTTCAATTACAACGTCCCTTCCGCCGATACGCGCGAGAAGTTCTGGGAAGCGGTCGATCTGATCGTGCGCGCGTGGACCGAGGACGGCCCCTTCACCCACGAGGGACGCTACTATCCGCTTCGCTACGTGAACCTCTGGCCTCGTCCGCGGCAGAAGCCCTTCCCGCCAGTCTGGATCCCGGGTTCTCGCAGCCCTTCCACCCTGATAGAGGTGGCCAAACGCGGCTTTTCCTATTTTCTGTCGTCCCGCAGCCACGGTGGCGAAACCGACAGGGCCGCCCGCGAGTTTGCCGCGATTCTGGAGCGGCACGGAGACCGCTACACGCCGCATCGCTTCGGTATCCTGATGTCCGCCTATGTCTCGGCGAGCGACCGGCAGGCGCGCAACGAATGCGAAGAGGGAGTGTGGTATTTTCTGAGGAACTGCCTCAAGGGGCATCTTCGGCGCGAAGGCCGGCAGCTTACCTTCGGTCCGGGCGTCCCTTATCTTCCGGCTCCGGCATGGAAGGAATATCTGAAGACCTACAGGCCCGGGCGCAAGCTGCTCGGCGATGTGGAGAACTGGGACGAGCTGGACGCCTCGCAGTCGATCATTGTGGGCGGCGCCGAGACCGTCTGTCGGCGAATCTGGAAGATCGTCGAGCGCGCCGAAGCTGGCAACCTTCTCATCCAGTTCCACATCGGCAACTTGCCCTCCGAGCTGACCCGCTCCAGCATGAGGCGGTTCGCAGAGGAGGTCGCGCCGGTCCTCCGGGAATCGTCGAAAAAGCTCTTTGACGCGAAGTACGGCCACGCATCCGGTCGAGCGGAGGCGCACCCTTGAGCGGCCGCGTCGTGCACGTGCGCGGACGCCGGATCTGGCTTCTGGAAGGCGGCTGCGGAGCCCCGCTTTTGTATCTCCACGGCTTCGCCGATGTTCACGCCGTCAAGGACGGCTGGCTGCCGTTCCACACGCGGCTGCTCGAGCGGGCCCGGGTGATCGCTCCGGCTCATCCCGGTTGCTCGTCGACGGACGAAAACCCCGACGTCGAATCCATCGACGATGTCGTGTTTCATTACCTCGAGATGCTCGACTCGCTGGAGCTATCGAGTTTCGATCTCGTGGGGAGCTGTCTCGGCGGCTGGATCGCCGCGGAGCTCGCGGCACGCCATCCCGAAAAAGTCCGCCGGCTGGTCTTGATCGGCGCCATGGGTTTATTCGTGAAAGGCTCCCCGATCGGCGATCTTTTCATGATGGCGCAGCCCGAGCGCGGATCGAGCTATGCGGGGCTGCGACGTCTGCTGTTCGCCGACCCCGACCACCCTTCGGCGCTGGAGCTTTTCCCCGACGGCAAAGGGGATCTGGAAGAAGAGCTCAGGCGATACCAGATGCTCCGCTTCGCTTCCCGCATCGGCTTTCGGCCGCCGTATTTCTACAGCCGCCCGCTCGCCGGGAGGCTGCATCGTGTTGCCACGCCGGCGCTCGTGATCTGGGGCCGACAGGACCGGCTCGTCGCCCCGGTGCACGCCGAGACCTACGTCCACGCCCTTCCCTGCGCCCGTCTCGAGTGGGTAGCGAACGCCGGCCATGCGGTCCCGGTCGAGGAGCCGGAGGCGGTTGCAAGGCTGATTGCGGAATTTCTCGGCTGAGCGCTGTCCTCGTGCTAACCGGCACTCGCAGTTTCCTGCCCGGCTGATTCCTCACCCGACCCCGGCCGTCACCGGCGAAAAAACCGAACGGGAGTAACGTACAGCGCCGGGAACACGCAAGCGCGTCGGGAAAGGCGGTCGCCGAAAATAGTCGATAGTGGACAAAAATTGCCAGTAGTTGAACCGGAGGATCTGCAAAGCCGATCGGCGGCAATCGCGGCGAGCGTTTTCTTTTCAGGTGCTTACGACGGCAGGAAGCAGTGGCATAGCGGTTGCTCGATGCCCAAATCAAGCTATGCTGGTCTGGCTGGGTTTGCTGACGTTTGCGGTCGCGGCGGCGCTTGCGCTCGCGCTCAAGCGATCCTGTCGCTTCGACGCCAGGGCCGAACCTGTGGGAGAACGCGCGGCATTCGAAGAGCCGCCGTTCACGAAGTCGGTGATCGACCTGCACCCAGGTCCGGGGGTCGCTCTCGAGACCAAAGAGTGGACGCTGTAGCGGTACAAGTCGGTACCGCAGGGCCGGGAAGGCGGTGCCTGAGTTCAGGTTGCGCCGGGCAAGCTACGACATCGGATCGGTGCTCTTCGAAATCAGCAGTGACGGGTTCAGCTTCAACCCGGTCGACGCGCGAAGCCGCGTGAGAACGCTCAGCCGCTGGGCGGATCATTTGCGAAGCGCCCTGCAAGCGCTGACGCGAGGCCTTTAGCCTTCGTTCTCTCGAGAGTTGAGGCAATCACTTTGCTGCCTCTTTGCTGCAAGCAACCGCTTTGCCGAAGCCGCTGCTTCCGCCATCAACGATCCCAGCTTCGGGTGAGCGGGCTCGATGTCGGGCCGCAAGTCGAACTGCTCCAGGACTTCGGTGCAGACGGGGCCGATTGAGCCGATCACCACCCTCTCGAGTCCTGCGCGCAGGGAGTCCGTCTCTCCCTGCAACTCCGCCGTCCGGAACAGGTGCCCGACCTGGGCGCCGTTGGTAAAGAGCGCGACCTGGACCTCCCCGCGCGTGATCTCCTCGATCGCCCGGCGCAACGGCGCGAGATCTTCGGGAAGCGCCCAGCGATAGACCGCGACCGTGAAAACCGCCGCGCCGCGGCGGCGCAGCTCGGCGAGGAGTTCGGCGTTCGGGGCCCCGTACTCCTGGACCGCGACCTCCTTGCCGTGCAGATCCAGGCGGCCGTCCAGCGCAGCCACAAGCTCCCGCCACGTGTACGGCTGCGCCGCCGTGACGGTGGGACTCAGCCCCAGCTCCCGGAGGGCGGCCACCGGCTTCGGGCCTCGGGCGACCAGCGTGGCTCCGCCGAGCGCGGCGACGATTCTCGCCCGCGGGTGGCGGCTTTCCAGCAGCCGGATGAGCGCGCGCGTCCCGACCCCGGTCGTGAAGATCACCAGCTCGAGAGAGCCGGATTCCAGGCGCGACAAAAAGTCGAACGCCGCGTCGTCTTCCGCGATCGGCACCTCGCGCAACGAGGGCGCCATGACCGGCTGTCCCCGGTAGCGGCGGATGAGCTCCGCGGTCTCGTGCGCCCTCCGGCTTTCGAAGCTCACCACCCGGAGCCCGCCGAAATCGTCCTGCCGCCTTTCGCCCATCGAACCGCCCCTTTCAGGAGACATCCCCCCGCCGCTCACGCCACCATTCCCGCGCCAACGGTCTCGTTGCTGATCGGGTCGATCACGATGAAGCTTCCGGTCGAGCGATTACGCGCGTAGCGGTCGAGGACCAGCGGCCGCTGCGCCCGGATCGCCACCCGGCCGATGTCGTTCATGCGGAGCTGCGCGGCGGCGTCGGTCGGCCGCAGCGAGCCGAGGTCGATGCGATAACGGACGCCGGTGACCGCGATCTTGACCGTCTGAGTGGTGTGCTTCACGAGGTACTGGCGCCGCAAGTCGAGCGGCCGCTCGGCGAGCCAGCAGAGGTCCGCTTCGCACACGCTGGCCACCCGGACATCGGCCCCTGCTTTGACGATCATGTCGCCGCGGGAGACGTCGAGTTCGTCTTCGAGCAACAGCATCACCGACTGCGGCGCCGCGGCTCTCGACAATTCGCCGTCGAAGGTGAGAATCCGCCTGATCGTCGACGTTCGTCCCGAAGGCAGGACCGCGATGCGCTCCCCCACGCCGACGGCGCCCGATTCGATCCGCCCCGCGTAAGCGCGAAAATCGTGATGATCGGGAATGCCCGGCCGACACACCCATTGCACGGGAAAACGGAAGTCGGCGCGACGATAAACGTCGTCGACCGCAACATTCTCGAGGAGCTCGAGCAGCGTCGGTCCTTCGTACCACGGCATGCGGTCGCCCCGCTTGACCACCATGTCGCCCTCGAGCGCGGACAGCGGCACGCAGGCGATCTCGCGAAACGCCAGGGCGGCCGCTCCCTGCGTGAACGAGTCCCGGACCGTCTCGAAGGCGTCCCGCGCGTACCCCACGAGGTCCATCTTGTTCACCGCCGCAATCACCCGCGGGATCCCCAGCAGGCTTGCGATGCAGGCGTGGCGGCGCGTCTGCCCGGTCGGGCCCTTGCGCGCGTCGATCAGGATCACGGCGAGGCTCGCCGTCGAGGCGGCCGTCGCCATGTTGCGGGTGTACTGCTCGTGCCCGGGGGCATCCGCGATGATGAACCGGCGCCTGGCGGTCGCAAAATGGCGGTAAGCCACGTCGATCGTGATTCCCTGCTCGCGCTCGGCCAGCAGTCCGTCGGTGAGCAGCGAAAGGTCCGGAGCGGCCGCGCCCCGCTTGCGGCTGGCTTGCTCGACCGCGCGCAGCTGGTCCTCCAGCAGCGCCTGTGAATCGTGCAGCAGCCGCCCGATCAACGTGCTCTTGCCGTCGTCGACGCTGCCCGCCGCGACAAAACGCAGGAGATCGACGCGATCGAACTCGAACCGCCCGACTTTCATCGAAAACCCCGACCGTCGTGCGTCAGAAGTAGCCGTCCCGCTTGCGCAGCTCCATCGAAGCTTCGGAGGTTTGATCGTCCATGCGCGTCGCCCCGCGCTCGCTGAGCCTCGCCCGGGCGGTTTCAGCGATGATCTCCTCCGCCGTCGCCGCGGTCGATTCGACGGGGCACGTGCAGGTCGCGTCCCCCACGGTCCTGAAGCGCACCGAAACGATCTCCACGGCCTCTCCGGGTCGCGGACGGACCGGGCCGGAGACGGGAAGCAAGCTTCGACCGCGACGGATCACCGGCCGGAGATGAGCATAGTAGAGCCGCGGCACCTCGAGCCGTTCCCGAGCGATGTAGCGCCAGACGTCCAGCTCCGTCCAGTTGCTGATTGGAAAAACCCGCATGTGCTCCCCCGGGTGAACGCGGGCGTTGTAAAGGCTCCACAGCTCGGGGCGCTGGCTCTTGGGGTCCCACTGACCGAACTCGTCGCGAAAGGAAAAAATCCTTTCCTTCGCTCTGGCTTTTTCTTCGTCCCTGCGCGCCCCCCCGATGCAGGCGTCGAAGCCGAATTCCTCGATCGCGTCGAGCAACGTCACCGACTGGTGGGCGTTGCGGCTTTCGTCAGGCGACCTCAGGATCACCCGTCCGCGCGCGATCGAATCTTGCACCGAACGCACGATGAGCCGCTCGCCCAGCTCCGCGACCCTGCGGTCCCGGAAATCGATCACCTCGGGAAAATTGTGACCCGTATCGATGTGCATCAGCGGGAACGGAAAGCGCGCGGGCCGAAAGGCCTTTTCCGCGAGCCGCAGCAGAACCGCGGAGTCTTTGCCGCCGGAAAAGAGCAGGACGGGATTGCGGCACTCCGCCGCGACCTCTCTCAGAATGTGGATCGCTTCGCTCTCCAGGAGATCGATGTGAGAGAGCGTCGGTTCGCTGTTGGCGTCCGTGGACCGCGCCGGCCCTGCAAAGCCGGACGCGGTCGATTCCCTTCCCGTCCATTCGAGTTCCTGGCTCGCCTTCATCGGGTCTTTCCCGTTGCCTTTCTAAGGGCTTGTGCCCGCCTGGTCTGTGCCGAGCGCCTCGCGCAGCGTGCCGAACCAATCCAATCGGTCCTTCAGCTCCACGACCTTACCCACGACGATGACCGCCGGCGGCTCGAGATGGGCCGCCTTCCCGGCGATATCGCCGAGCGTTCCGCTCACGGTTTCCTGCGCCGGAGTGGTCCCCCATCGAATCACCGCGGCCGGAGTCTCCGGGGGCAGCCCGTGGCGGATGAGATCGGCAGCGATCGCCGGCAGGTTTTTAAGCCCCATGAGCACCACGAGCGTATCCACCGCCGTCGCGATCCGGCCCCAGTCCACGGGTGGCCGCGGCTTGCAGGCGTCGTGGCCGGTCACCACCGCGAAGGACGATGCGAAGTCCCTGTGCGTGAGCGGAATTCCGGCGTAAGCCGGCACCGCGACCGCCGAGCTCACCCCGGGAACGATCTCGAACGGTATTCCCGCCTCGGCCAGCGCCGCGGCTTCTTCCCCTCCCCTTCCGAAAACGAACGGATCGCCGCCCTTGAGCCGCACGACCTCGTAGCCGAGCCGTGCGTAGCCGATGAGAATTCGATGAATCTCGCTCTGCGTGAGGCCCCGATGGCCGGCCCTTTTCCCGGCAAAGACGCGGATCGCAACCGGAGGCGCTTCCTCCAGAAGGAGGGGGTTGACGAGGTGATCGTACACGACCACTTGCGCGAGTTGCAGCCGCTGAAGGCCGCGCACGGTCAACAGGCCGGGATCACCCGGGCCCGCGCCGACGAGATAGACTTTCCCTAATCGCATCCGGCCGCTCCCAATTCCTTCAGCAGAAGGCTCCTCGCCCCGGCAATATCCCCTCTCGCAACGAGCCGCTTTGCCTCGCCGCCGAGCGCCCTGCGCCACGTTTCATAGTCGGGAGCGATGGCCCGCCGGCGCAGCTCCCGCCGGACCTCTGCCGCGACCCGGGCGAGGATCTCGTGCTCGGAGGTGAAATGGCGTTCCAGCTCCTCGCGAATCGCCCGCGCGAACGCAGGACTTCCGCCGCCGGTCGATACCGCCACCACGAGATCGCCGCGCCGCAGCACCGACGGCAGGACAAAGTCGCAGCTTTCCGGATCGTCGGCGGCGTTGAGCCAGACACCGCGTTCAACGGCTTCCTCTCGGATCTGCGCGTTCACCTCTCGGTCGCCCGTCGTCGCAAAAGCGATCTCGTATCCGGAGAGGTCTCCTCGGCGATAGGCTCTCGCCCTGAGCCCGACCGTGCCCGCTTCGGCCCATCGGGCGATGCGGGGAGTAACCTCGGGGCTCACGACGGCAACAACAGCCCCTGCCTCGAGCAGCCCCGCGATCTTTCGCTCCGCAACGGCGCCCCCGCCGATCACGAGGCAACGGCGCCCTGAGAGTTGGAGAACGATCGGATAAAAACCCATCTTCCGTCCCCCGCTCAGCCGACCTCCCACAGCTCGCCCTTTGCCCTTTCCACGACGCGGCGCGCTTCCGCCAGGAACAACCGCCGGCCGAAAACCCCGACGTCCGCGGCCCAGCCCCCGGCGCGGAGCTCCCGCCGGTAGAGCGAATCGGCGAGGCTCAGGAGCACTTTCTCGTACGGCAGCCGTTTTTCCTTCGCGAGCAGCGCCGCGAGAAACTCTTCGGAGTCCGTGACGGGAAGGCGAGCCGACGGCGCCAGCGCGTACACGTCGCCGGTTACGTTGCCTGTTCGCTGCCCGCGTGCAGTCCGCATTCCTTCCCCTCCGGCGGCTCCCACCACCACCGCCCGGCGCGCAGCTCCTCGCCAAAGCCCACCGCGCGCGTGCAGGGGGCGCAGCCGATGCTGGCATAGCCGCGATCGTAGAGCCGATTGTAAGGCACGCCGTTTTCCCGGATGTAGCGCCACACCCGCTCGGTGGTCCAGTCGACCAGCGGATTGATCTTCAGGATGCCGCCGTGATCACGATCGATCTCCAGCTTCCGGAGAGCCGAGCGCGCCGGTGCCTGCTCACGGCGCAACCCGGTCATCCACGCGCGCAGACCCTTCAGCGCGCGTTTGAGCGGCTCGACCTTGCGGACCGAGCAGCAGAGCCTTCGGTGCGCGACGGACCGGAAGAACAGATTGACGCCGTGCTGCCGCACCATGGCCTCGATACCGGCGAAGTCGGGAAAGAAAACCTCGATCTCGATCCCGTACCGGGCGCGCATCGCCTCCATGCAGTCGTAGGTCTCCTGATCGAGCCGCCCGGTGTCCAGCGTGAACACGCGGAACGCCGGCCCCCTCGAGCGGTGCATCATGTCGATCAGGATCGATTCCTCGGCCTGAAACGAGCACGCCAGCGCGATGTCCGGAGAAAAGCGGTGGAGCGCCTGCTCGACGACTTCCTCCGCGGCAAGGTTCTCCCAGGCAAAATCGGTGTCGGCCATCCTAGATTCCTCGGAAAATGTCTTTCTCGCTTGCGGGCCGGAGTACCTGCAGCAACTCCACGGCGCTCCGCGACGTCGGCGCCGTGAGGCGGAGGTTCAGCCGCTTGCGCGGGTCCGGGTCGCGATCGAAGCCGAGAGACGCGCACGGGTAGAGCAGCCCGGCCAGAATCGCAACCTCTGATTTCAGCGCCTCGTAGCATTCGTCGTTGTTGGGCGCGCCGAGGCGGTCGTTGACCGAGAAGAGCAGCTCGTTGCCCGAGAATCTGACGACTCCGCCGAACAACGGCTCTTCCTCCAGCCGCCGGCAATTCTCCAGCGCGGCCGTCAGCACCGCGCGAAGGATTTCCTGGTTCGAGCCGTCGAGTCGAGCCTTGCGGCTGTAGAGCAGCCCGCGCCGGTTGTCGGTTTCGTCGATGCTCACATTGGCATCGTACGCCACCAGTACGATTCCCGGCCCCCCCTGCATATGGCTGTAGTCAGCCACGTCGTGGTAGTTTCCCTCGCCCTGCTGGATCCATCGATGAAAGACCTCGATGAAATCCGCGAGCGGCGGACGGCCGGGATCGGTCGTGAACAGCTTCACCGCGAGCTTCTGCAGTTCCATCGATGCCCCGCTCGTCAAGCGCCCGGCTGAGCCGGCGCCGCCGGGAATACTGCGGATCCGCCGCCGCTTCGCAGCCGGTCGTGGCAGCTACGGGCCGCGTCGATGAACAGCTGCGCCTCCTGCAACAGCCGGACGGCGCGATCGGCGTCGTCGATCCGTCCGCTGTCGAGGAGCTCCTTCGCCTTGAAAAGGTAGTCCGCGAACTTCCCGCCCGCGTATTTGTCCCAAAAGAGCTGCGTGTCGCAAAAGCGCCGCCTGAACTCGGCCAGGATTTCCCGCTCCTCTGTCGCGGCCGCCGTTCCCTGAGCCTGAACCAGACCCTGCGCGGCGCGGAGCATTGCGCCGTAGGCGGTTTTAACGGCCTCCTCGATGCGCCCGGTGTCGATGAGCAACTGCGCCTCGAACAGCTCGCGCTCACTGGCGGCGAGTGCGAATTCCGCCTGGCTTACCACCTCGCCGGCGCATTCGCCGGTCCCCAGGTCGGTGAGCGTGAACACGCGCGGATCTCCCCAGTCCGTGTAATACGAAGCGTCCGCGTCGTGGGCGGGGATCGCGCTGAGCTCCTGCAACAGCCCCTTGATCTCCTGCTTTCCCACCCGGCGAACGAACGCCTGAAAGCTCTCGCCCTTCGAACGCCGCCGCACGTAGTGATCGGCGATCGCGACCACCGCCTCCGGTATCCGCTTCGACGGGACGGCGCCGATCGGGACTCCGTACTCTCGGGCGTTGTCGCTGAAGACACCGCCCAGGACGACCTGGAAGTGCGGCACCTGGAAGCCGTTGACGTTGCGGTTGACGCCATAAAAGCCGATGTCGGCGACGTGATGCTGGCCGCACGAGTTGAAACAGCCGCTCACCTTGACCCTGAGGCTCTTCACCGCCTCGTCGAGCTCCAGGCTCTTCTCGCCGAGCCGGCGGCGAAGCTCGCGGGCGAGCCCGCGGGAGGAAGCGATGCCGAGCTTGCAGGTATCGGTGCCGGGACACGCCGTCACGTCCACGATCGTTCCCGCATCCGGCATCCCCAGACCGATGGCGCGGATCGCGCGGTAGAATTCCGGGAGATCTTTCTCGCTCACCCACCGGAACAAGATGTTCTGCTCGACGGTGGTGCGCAGCGTATCCTTCACGAAACGCCGCGCGATATCGGCGAGACCTCGAAGCTGGTCCGCGCTGATATCCCCGAGCGGGAGCGTCACCGTCGCGGCGGCGTATCCCGGCTGTCGCTGCTGGTAGACGTTGGTCGCATACCAGGCCTCGAAACCGGGCGGCCGGTCGCCTCCGTCGAGGGCGGCTCCGGGCCTGAGCGGGCATTCCCCCGGCTCTTCGCGGGCGAGGTGCGCCGTCCAGCGCGGGTCGAACGCGAGCTTGCGGCGCTCGTCGAGGACGAGGTCGCGGAACCTTTC
Source organism: Candidatus Zixiibacteriota bacterium (assembly GCA_035574315.1). Taxonomy (NCBI): domain Bacteria; kingdom Pseudomonadati; phylum Candidatus Zixiibacteriota; species Candidatus Zixiibacteriota bacterium. The sequence goes on along the minus strand of DATLYW010000053.1, from coordinate 37,346 downwards.
GATGCCGAGGCCGGCAACCAGGAACTTGAGCCGTGCCCGCTGCCGGTTGCGCTTTTCGCCGAGGCGCGCGAAGACACGCGAGATCGCCTGCGCGGTGGGCAACAGCTCTTCCTCCGGCAGGAACTCGTCGAACAGTTTCGCCTTGTAGGGCACCGCTCCCAATCCGCCTCCCACATAGAGCTCGAAACCCCGCTTTTCCGTGCCGTCGATCACCCGGGTACGCGCGATGGCGCCCACATCGTGCATGGTCACGAGCCCGCATGGATGCTCCCGGCACCCCGAGAAAGCGATCTTGAACTTGCGGCCGAAATCCTGCGTGTCGGGATGACCGAGCAGGAACTTCGAGCAAGCCTGGGCGTGAGGCGTAACGTCGAACGCCTCGTCGCGGCAGACCCCTGCCAGAGGGCAAGCGGTCACGTTGCGGACGACGTTTCCGCAGGCTTCGCGTGTCGTTATTCCCACCGCGGCGAGCCGGCGCATGAGGGCCGGGGTGTCCTCGATGTGAACGAAGTGAAATTGAAAGTCCTGGCGCGTGGTCACGTGCGCAACCCCGTCGGAGTACTCTTCTGAAAGCTCCGCCAGCGTCTCGAGCTGCGCTGGGTTGAGCCCCCCGAAGGGGATCTTGATGCGCATCATTCCCGGAGCGTCCCAGAGGGTATCGGGACCTTTCAACGTCCCGGGCGAAAGATTGAGCTTCCGGACCTTTATTCCGTCGTGACGCTGCCCGTTGTCATAACGCTGCCCGTAGATGCCCCGGCGCAGGCGGGTTTCGGCGAATACCTTCTCGTCGATCTTTCCCTGCCTGCGGAGCTCCATCTGCTGCTCGAAAATGTCGATCTCGCGGCCGAGCTCGGGAGCAATGCGGTCTGCGAGCTTTTCTTTCCAGCTTGGAGTCGCCTTCACGGTTCACCTCCATGGCTCCACGCAGTGATGAAACTTTACCGATTGGTTTAGTCGGAAAAGGAGAAAAAAAATTTTCTGCAGCCATTGATCAGATGTAGAACATGTAGGCGTCGGGCTTTGCCCGACAAAGGTCCGCTATGGTCGACTCCTCGAGAACCTGTTCCATAGCCCTGAGCCCTCTCGCCCAGATCTCGACCACTTTTTGACACGCTGGAGACAGCCCGGATTTCTGGCCGCTGATATCAATCGTCAGCGAAGGCCCCTCGAGCGCGCGTAGCGCGTCCCGTATCGTAATCAGCTCGGGCGGCCGCGCCAGCGTATAGCCTCCGGCCGGACCGCGGGAGCCGTGCACCAGCCCCGCCCGTTTGAGAAGGACCATGATCTGCCCCAGGTATTCTGTTGGAATGTTTTGGTTTTTTGCGATTTCTTTCACCTGCAAGGCCCTGCGCGACGAGTAGCTCGCGGCCAGCTCTGCAAGCGCCAGCAATCCGTAGTATCCTTTCGAACCGATCTTCATTTTACGAAATGCCACGATCTTAAGTGATAGAAGCGGAAATGTCAAGAACTGTATCTGGCCCGTAAACCATAGGTCCTCAAGGAGCGATCGAACCGGAGCATCCTCGTACGGGTCTGGTCGGGGCGAGATTACCCGATTGCACGCCTTTTCAGGGCCACGAATACCCTTGAGGATATCCGTGGTCTGTTATATAAAGCGGCGTCGACGTGAATTAAAAAGAAGGAACGCACGTCTAAGATTTCGAAAACATCACTTCCGGAGGCCGTTTCGAGTGGAGGGCGGGACGCTGGCCGGGGTTGTTTTCGGAATCGAACAGGAATTTTCAAACTAAGGAGGACTTCTCGATGAAACGTTTTCTGGGTGCGTTGATCGCTTCTTTATTCCTCGCCTCGGGAGCTTTTGCCGCCAGCAGCGAAGTGAAAGCGGAGAAGGCGAAGGAGAAGGCCGAGGCCAAAGGCGAAGAGAAAGGCAAGGGCGAAACGAAAAAAGAAGCCGCCAAAGCCAAGGCCAAAGGCAAAGCCAAGGGCGAGGCCAAGAAAGAAGAAGCCAAGAAAGAAGAAGGCAAGACCAAGTAACCTGCTTTCCATTCTCTTCAGAGGAAGGTGGCCCTCCCCGCCTTCCTTTTTTTCTCTTTCCTGACCGTGCCGCGGCCGTTCCGGAATTGTCGAGACGGCCGTTTGCAAGCAGCCTGCCGGGCGGACGTTTGCAAACCGTCGGCCTTTCCTGCTACCGTCGGCGTATCACGCGCCCGTTCATTCGTACCGTTCGATGACCCCGCCGGAACCCAACACGGTTATCCTCCACAGCTCCGACATCCATCTCGGGGTCGACGACAGCTTTGACCCGGGGCGGGGACTGCGAAGCCTCAAATTGCTCAAAGGAGTGCTCGCGGCAGGGGAAGCCGTCAGCGCGGACATCGTCGTGCTTGCGGGAGACACGTTCGACAATCACCGCCAACCCGCGGACCTTCTTCACCGGGCCGCGGATATCATGCGGGACTATGGGCGCCCGATCATTGTGCTCCCCGGCAACCACGACCCGCTGACTCCGGACTCGGTTTACAGGCGCGCCGGTCTCGCCACGATTCCGAACGTCATGATTCTCGGGCTGAACGTGGACAACACGGTGACTTTCGAAGCGCTCGATCTCGAGATCTGGGGGCGCCCGCACATGGATTATCTGGACATGTCACCGTTGGCCGATCCCCGCCCGAGGCGCGCGCGCTGGCACCTCGCCACGGCTCACGGCCACTACGTGGACGAACCCGAGGAGCCGGGACGGCTGCTCGGCTCCTGGTTGATTCGTCACGAAGATCTCGTCGCCACCGGCGCCGACTACGTGGCTTTGGGCCACTGGAACCGCGCGGCTCGGGTCGGAAACGGCGAGGTCGTCGCCCACTACTCGGGGTCGCCTGAATACGAGGGCACGGTCAACGTCGTACGGCTTTGTCCCGACCGCGGCGTCGAAGTGGGCCGCCTACCGGTCCGATAGGTCGAAAACGGGGTTTTTCGGCCGCTCTCCACGCAATACGCGAATTACCTCCTCCGCGGCGCCCCGCTCCCCGCGCGCCGCCGCCTCGTGGGTCATGGCCCCGATGTGAGGCGTCAGGATCACGTTGCTCAGCCGAAGGAACGGATGGTCCGGTGCGAGCGGCTCGTGCTCGACCACGTCGAGCGCGGCGCCGGCGATGGCCCGCTCGGCGAGAACGGCGCACAGCGCCCCCTCGTCGACGATTCCGCCGCGCGCCGCGTTGAGGAGATAGGCGGTGGGCTTCATCAATCGCAGCCTGTCGGCCCCGACCATGCCCCTGGTCTCTTCGGTCAGCGGGCAATGAAACGTCACGAAATCCGAGGCCGCGAGCAGCTCCTCCAACCCGACGAACCGGCCGCCCAGAGCGGTGACATGCGACTCCGGAATGTACGGATCGAAAACCAGCAATCCCATCTCGAAGGCACGGGCACGGAGGGCGACCCTCGTGCCAATATTCCCCATGCCGACGATCCCCAGGGTTTTTCCGGCGAGCTCGACTCCGGTGAACTTTGCGTAGTCCCCCCATTTGCCCTGCCGCACCGCCCGGTCCGCTTCCACGGTGTGCCGCGCCAGGGCGATCATCTGGCCGAAGACCAGTTCCGCCACGGATACGGCGTTGCTCCCCGGCATGTTCGTGACCCAGATTTTCAGCTCCTTTGCGGCATCGAGGTCGACCCTGGAAGGATCGACGCCGACGCCCGTCCGGGCGATGATCTTCAGCCGACCCCGGCTCGCGAGCATGAGATCTCGCGTGATCTTTCCTTTGCGACTGATCACGGCGTCCACCCGGCCGACTTCCAGCTCCCAGCGTTCCGGCTCCATCCAGGGGTTCACTATCACCAGCTCGACGCGCTCCGCGAGCCACTTGAGAACGTCGGTCTGGAACTCCTCGACCAGCACTCTGCCCAATGCCATGCCCGACCTCGCCTGCAGGTTTTGTTCCGTCTCTCCTACCATGGAACCGCTCCGCGTGAAACGGGACGGGACCTGTGCCGCCTTGCCGCTCTTGACCCCGTGATCTCAACTGTACTAATGGAAATGACACGCGCGATGCGTCGGACATCGTTTCACGACACGTCCGCGGGGGTCGTTGAGAGGGAAAAGAGCGCATGAAGCTCTACACGTTCTTTCGAAGCTCAGCCTCCTACCGGGTTCGGATAGCGCTCAACATCAAGGGCCTGGCATACGATCAGATTCCGATCCACCTTCGACGCGGAGGCGGAGAACAGCTGGGCCCGTCGTACCGGGCCGTCAACCCTCAGGGCCTCGTCCCCGCCCTGGAAGACGGCGGTCGCGTTCTCATCCAGTCGCTCGCGATCATCGAATACCTGGAAGAGCGGTATCCCCGGCCTCCACTCTTGCCGCGCGATCCCGCCGATCGGGCTCTGGTGCGAGCGATGGCCCTGGTGATCGCCTGTGAGGTCCACCCCATTCAGAATCTCCGGGTCCTGAACTTTCTCAGAGACCGCTTCCATCACTCCGACGAGGAAGTGAACGCCTGGGCGCGCCATTGGATCGATCTCGGCTTGTCGACTCTCGAGACGATGGTCGTTTCCGTCCCTTCCCGGGGGAGCTTTTGCTTCGGCGGCGCTCCGACGATGGCGGATATCTGCCTGATCCCGCAACTCGGCAACGCCCGACGGTTCGGCTGCGATCTGTCGCGGTACCCGAACCTGCTCGAAATCGAGCGGGCCTGCATGGCTCTGCCTGCCTTCGCCGCCGCGGCCCCGGAGAAGCAACCGGATGCGGAGTAGGCCCCTGAACCCGTCTCGACGGCGTCTCTTTTGATGTTCGTCGCCAAGCAGTTTCTGAAAAGCCTGATCATGCCGCCGGTCCCCTGGCTGCTGCTGCTGCTGGCGGTGCTGATCCTCTGGCGGCGTCGGTGGGCGCGAACGCTTCTGGGGCTGGTCCTCTGTTTGATTGTTCTCCTGCACAGTGCCCCTTTCGGCTACCTGCTCCGTCACCCGCTCGAAAGCCGCTACCGCCCTCTCCTCGATCCGCGCCGCGCCGAGCCCTATCAGGCCATCGTCGTGCTGACCGGCGGGATCCTCCCGGCCGAGGGGCTGATCCCTTTTCCCACGCTGGAGGAATCGATGTTCCGCCGCCTCGATGAGGCGTGGCGCCTGTACCGCATCAGTCCCAAGCCGGTGATTGTTTCCGGCGGGCATGTCAATCCCTTCACGGCGCCAAAAAACGAAAACCAAATCGCGCGCGATTATCTCATTCGCTGGGGCGTGACCCCAGATCACGTGATCGGGGAAGGCCAGTCGCGCGACACTTTCGAAAGCGCCGTCGCGGTGGGAAAGCTGCTCCGCGAGCGCGGCTGGAAGCGTTATTTGCTGGTGACGTCCGCGGTCCACATGCCTCGGAGCATGCTGGTTTTCAGGGCGAAGGCACCCGAGCCCGTTCCGGCGCCGGGAGATTTTTCCCTCGGCAAGCAACCGCTCACGCCGCTCGATTTTTTCCCGACCGAAGGAGCGGCGCGAAACATCGCCGCTTCTCTGCACGAATACGTCGGTCTGGTCAACTATTACTGGCGCGTACAATACGGGGAAGGCTCGTAGCCCCCTGCTCCTGGCCGCAAAGGTTCGATCCTCGAACCGGGAACGCCCTGCAGAGCGCCGGGCGTTCGGGAGGCAAGAAAAATGCGTGTCGTCGATGCAATCTGCGAGATCCTCAAGCACGAGGGCGTGGAGTTTCTCTCCTGCTATCCCACCAACCCTCTGATCGAGGCCTCCGCCCGCGCCGGTATCCGGCCCATCGTCTGTCGCCAGGAGCGCGTCGGCGTCGGGATCGCCGACGGCTTCACCCGGGTGACCAATGGCCGGCGGATCGGAGTTTTCACGATGCAGGCCGGCCCTGGGGCGGAAAACGCCTTCTCCGGGATCGCCACCGCCTATTCGGACTCGGTCCCCATACTGTTGCTCCCGGTGGGCTACGCGCGGTCGACCGCGCAGGTTTTTCACTTTTTCAGATCCGTTCAGGCCTACGCTCCGGTGACCAAATGGGTCGAGGAGATCACGCTGGCACGCCAGGTCCCCGAAATCATGCGCCGGGCCTTCAGCTATCTCAAAACCGGCCGTCCCGGCCCGGTGCTGGTCGAGATTCCCGGAGACGTCGCGGTTGAAGATGTTCCTGCCGATACCGACGCCTATCGCCCGGTCAGGAGGGCCGTGAGCGGACCCGACCCCGCGGACGTGGACTTGGCCGCCAGGGTGCTGGTCGAGGCGAAACGCCCGGTGATCATCGCCGGCCAGGGAGTGCTCTATGCGGAGGCTTGCGAGGAGCTCCGGACGCTGGCGGAGCTGCTCCAGGCGCCGGTAACGACGCCTCTCGAAGGCAAGAGCGCGTTTCCCGAGCACCACCCGCTATCCCTCGGAACCGGAGCCGGCGTGATGCCCAGGCCGGTGCAGGTTTTCCTGCAGAAGGCCGATGTGATCTTTGCCGTCGGCGCAAGCTTGACGCGTCATAGCATCGTTGCGGCTCCCATCCCCCCGGGGAAAATCATCATCCATGCAACCAACGATGAACGCGACATCAACAAGCACTACGCCGCCGACTACCCCGTTCTCGGCGATGCCAAACCCGTGTTGCGCCAGCTCGCCCAGGCGGTCGCCGATCGGCTGGGAAAGGAGCGTCGCGACGGCTCGGCGGTTGCGGCAGAGATTCATCAGATCAGGGAAGCGTGGATGGCGGAATGGATGCCGAAGCTCACCTCCGCCGAGCGACCGATCAATCCTTACCGGGTCATCTGGGAGTTCATGAAGCTGTTCGACCCGAACGGCGCGATCGTGTCCCACGACGCCGGCAGCCCGCGCAACCAGCTGGTCCCCTTTTACCGCGCGCCGGCGCCCCGGAGCTACATCGGCTGGGGGAAATCGCACGCGCTCGGAACCGGTCTCGGCCTGATCATGGGAGCGAAGCTCGCCGCTCCTGACAAGTTCTGCGTGAACTTCATGGGCGACGCGGCCTTCGGCATGACGGGGCTGGACTTCGAAACCGCCGTGCGCTGCGGCATCCCCGTCCTGACCATCGTGCTCAACAACAACTTCATGGCCGCGGAGACGGTTCACATGCGGGACTCACACGAGCGGTTCGGCACCATGAACCTCGGCGGCAACTACGCGGATCTCGCCCAATCGCTCGGCGCCTGGGCGAGGCGCGTCGAAGATCCCGGGGAAATCGCGGAGGCCCTGCGGCTGGGGCGCCGGGTCACGGACGAAGGCCGGCCTGCGCTGCTCGAGTTCGTGACGAGTCGCGAAACCCGCTACGCGAGAATGCAGGAATAGAGAACGACGTCCCGGATCGAACGCGGGTCGAGAGATTCGAGTCCCGGCGAAAGCCTGTCAGTCCCGAATCGCCAGCGCGCCCCCGTCGACGGGCAGGTCGACGGCGTAGATGAAATCCGATTCCTCCGAGGCCAGGAAAACCGCCGCCCGGGCGACGTCCAGAGGGACCCCGCGGCGCCCCGCCAGATTGCGCACGAAGCGATTCTCGGGCACCTCGTCCTGACCGACCGGAGAGCCGATCCGGTTCGGCGAAATCGAATTGACGCGGATGCCGTGAGGCGCGAGCTGAACGGCTAGAGAGCGGGTCAGGTTGAGAACACCGGCCTTGGCCGTGGTGTATGCCGTCGCTTCCTTTCGGCCCCAGTGGCCCGAGGTGGAAGCGATGTTGATGATCCTCCCCTTTGTCTTCTTGTCGATCATGACTTTCGCCGCCTCGCGAGTGCAGTACCACACGCTGCGCAGGCAGACGTTCATGACCCGGTCCCACTCCTCTTCGCTGATGTCGAACACGGTCTTGTGATCGGTCCAGGCCGCATTGTTCACCAGCACGTCGATGCGGCCGAACTGACGCACCACGCTGTCCGTCATTTCGCGCACCGAATCCGCCGACGAGACGTCGCAGACGATCGCGATCGCGCTGCCGGGCTTGCCCGCGTTGATCTCGGACGCCACCCTGGTACCCCGTACCGGATCGAGATCGACGACGGCGACCTTGGCCCCTTCTTGCGCGAACAGCTTCGCGATCTCCTCCCCGATGTTGCGCCCCGCGCCGGTTACGATGGCCACCTGCTCCTTCAGTCTCACGTCCGCCTCCTGTAGATTTTCGGTCTCTCCTCCATAGCAAAAGTGCCGCGCCGGGTCCAGCCGCGCGGTCCTTCCACGATTTCGCCCACCGGGATTGGTCTGTCCGGAAGGAGCGTCGCCCTAGAGGCTGACTTTTTCGGTGTACAGGTCCTTGAGGAACCTGCTGCCCTTGAGCTCTTCGAGAAACCGGGGCTCGATGATATCGGCGGGTTTGAGCCGCTGCGCGCGCCGGTCGACAACGCTGGTGACGTCCACGAGCGCCTGGATCGCCTCGGTGTTGAGCTCCGGAAGCGGCCGAAGCTGCGCGGCGAAGCTGTCGTACATCGTCTCCACCGTGCCGCTCTGGCTGGCGGGGAAATACTTCTTGATGATCGCCAGGCTCTCTTCGCGCCGGGTGACGAAATGATGGATGGCGGCCGCGTAGCCTTTCAGGAAGCGGCGCATGGTTTCTTCTTCCCGCCTGATAAAGGAGCGCGTGGTCAGGAGCAGGTCCGTCACCACTGGCACGGACTTGGTCTCCAGGATGCGAATCCCCAGTTTTCGGGCCTCCGCCGCCACTTCCGGGCTGAGCGGCGCCGCCTGGACGAGGTTCTTCGAGATCGCGATCGCCCGCGCCGGCGAGAGCCCTGCAGCAACGATCTCCACGTCCTGGACGGGATCGAGACCCGCGCGGCGGAGCATCACCCGGGCGGCGAGGTCCGAGCGCGCGCCGAGCGCGCCGACGCCGACTTTCTTGCCCTTGAGATCCTTCAGCTCGGAAATGGAGGGGACGACCCCCATGCCGAACTGCTGCATGCTGATGTGCGAGCCGAAAAAGACCAGATCAGCGCCGCTCAGCACCGGCTGCAGCATCGGGACGGGATTGCCCGAGCCGATCAGCATGTCGATCCCGAGCAGCGCGTGCACGCCGGCGGAGAGGGTGTCCCTGATGGGAAGCTCTTCGACCTCGATCGCGTGTTTCTTGAACAGCCCGGAGTCGACCCCCACGTACGCTACGGCGGTTCCGATGTCCCAGCCGGCGTAAGCCAGGCGGAGCTTCTTGGGGGCGGCGGTCGCGGAACGCGTTTCGCTTGCCCCTGCCAAGACCACCGCGGCGGCCGCAAGACCGGCCAAGAGCGACCGGAGACAAACAGCTCTCACGTTGGCACTATAGCTCAGTTTCCGGTCCCTTCCAACTACAAATCGCCCGCGCCGGCCGGCGCATCGCTCCACCCGTTTTCTCGCGACGCCACGTGAGGGGCGCTTCGCCCGGGTTGATGCGGCGCCGGGTTGCTGCTATTTTGCCCACGCCGGCCACGGAGGTATCGCGATGCGCCTGCTCCATACCATGATTCGGGTGAACGACCTCGAGGAATCGCTCAAGTTCTACTGCGACGTCCTCGGCATGCGGCTGCTGCGGAAGAAGGACTATCCCTCCGGGCGCTTTACCCTGGCCTTCGTGGGCTACGGCGAGGAATCCGAGAACGCGGTGCTCGAGTTGACCTACAACTGGGACACCCACAGGTACGATCTCGGCAACGGTTTCGGCCACGTCGCCATCGGCGTCGAGGACATCTACCGCACGTGCGACGAGCTGCGCGCGAAGGGAGCGAAAATCGTGCGCGAACCCGGCCCGATGAAGCACGGCGGAACGGAAATCGCGTTCATCGAAGATCCCAACGGATACCGCATCGAGCTCATCGATCTCGGCCGTCGGGCTGCCCGACCCTGAGCCGCGGGTCCGTTGCAAGCCCCGCGCATTTCATCTACGCTGAATCCACCGGCCTTGAGGAGGAGATCCCGTTCATGGCGACGATGATCACGAACGAATGCATCAGCTGCGGCGCTTGCGAGCCCGAATGTCCGAACAACGCGATTTCGCAAGGCGAGACGATCTACGTGATCGATCCGAAGCTCTGTACCGAATGCGTGGGCTTTCACGACTACGAGGCCTGTGCCGCGGTTTGTCCGGTCGATTGCTGCGTCACCGATCCGAACAACGTCGAAACCGAGGAGACGCTGATTGCGCGGGCGCGCGCGCTGCATCCTGACGTCACGTTCGGCGACAATTTCCCGTCGCGCTTTCGCAAGGGCCAGGGCGGTTCCCCGGCGAAACCCCCGGCGAAGGCGGCCGCCGCGGCGCCGGCAGCCGGTGACGGCAGCGCGGCCAGCTCGCCGCCCTCGGCGAGTCCTTCCCCCTCCGCCCCCCCGGAGCCCGAGGTCGAGTTCGTTCCGCTGCCGCCCGTTGACTCCTGGACGATTCCGATCCGCTGCTTCAAATGCGGGCAGGTCCATGTCGAGCCTGTCGGCAGCTTCGTGATCGGCAACGTGATCTTCTGCCCGCACTGCAACAAGTCGATGGTCGTGGGCGAGAACCTGAACTATCACATCCGGACGCTCCTCGAGGAATCCTACGAACGGTGGGAGCGGGAGCAGCGGGAATTCCAGGCGCGCCGCGAAAAGGAATGGAAGGAGTTCCTCGAGCGCCGGGCCAGGGAAGCGCGGGCGTTCGAAGCCCATCAGCGCGATGAGCTGGAAAAGCTTCGCCGACAGCTCGAAGCCATCGGCGAATCGTACGACGCGCCCGGCAAACCGCTCAAGAAAGGGTCCCGGTTCGCCTGGGGCTGAGCAGGGCCGCCGTGCTCAGCTCGTGGCTGCACGTTCTCGCGCTGACGATCTATTTCGGCTCCGCGGTCAGCCTGTCGGCTCTCTTGCTGCCCGCGCTTGGCGCTCTCGAAGATAGGAACGAACGGGCCCTGGCGCTCGCGACCGCGCTCAGGTTTTACAACCCGCTCCACATCGGCGCGTTGGGGGTGGCTCTGCTTACGGGCGCCTTCGAGCTGACCGCCCTCAAGGCCGTCTATCGCGAAGCGTTCATGAGCGAGATCGGCTACAATCTCGCCGTCAAGCTGCTGTTCGTGTTTTTGCTGGTCATGTGCAGCGTTTACCAGGCCATGGGGATCGGCCACCGGTTTGTGAAGCGCCAGGAAAACGAAGGCATCGTGCCCCCGGAGGAGCTCGATCGCGTTACGCGCCGTCTCAAGGCCGCGAACTGGTGCATTCTCTCTCTGGCACTGATCGGCTTCTGGCTCGGATTGCGACTTCAGTCCTGATGCTTCCAGGCCCCGGCGCGGGTCACGGAAGACTTCATCGTTGAGAAATGGGCGGGGGGTCGGGACAGGAAGAGTTTTCGGTTCCTGGTTCTTTACGAGGAACCGTGAACCTGCGAATACTGAACCGCGGCGCCGCCGCCGATCTCGGCCACGCGCCGGTGTAACACCATGAAGTGAAGGTTTTCGGAGGAGAATTCCCCCGGATGTCGTCCTTCCTGGCCTGGGGGTAGCTGAACCAGGTACCCGAAAATCGCTAAAAGCGCATTCCGAGACAGGTTCTAGAAAAGAGAAAGGGCGGGACCCCCCGCCCTTTCTCTTTTGTTTAGGGAGGTCGCCACGCGGTCTATCTCTGGCTGACCTGTTGCTCCGCGGGCTGGGACGCCTGCGGGCCGGGTTGACCCGCGGTGGCCCCCGTCGTGATCCCTTCGCGGTACACCAGGATTTCGACCCTGCGATTCTTGGCCCGCCCCTGCGGCGTCTTGTTGTCCATCAACGGCGAGCTCTCTCCGTACGAAACCGAGACGACGCGCATGGGATCGAGCTTCTTTTGCGTGATCAGGTATCGGCTCACGGCATCCGCCCGGCGTTTTCCCAGCTCGTAGTTGTAGTCTTCGGGACCGACGTTGTCGGTATGACCCGCAACGACGAAGAAAGTCCCCTCGCCCCCTGCCTCGCCTTTGAGATCACTCAGAAAACCGTCGATCTCCCGGCGGGCCTCCGCGGGAAGACTGGCCGAATTGAACGCGAAGTTGGCGCCTTCTTTCATGTCGATCACGATCTTGCGCTCGAGCCTGAGGTTCCCGATCGCTTTGAGCGCTCTTTCGGCCTTCTCATCGACCTGCCCCAGCCTGCCTTCGAACTGCCCGAGCTTGCCCTCGACCCCGCTCATTCGCGTGCCGAGGCTGCTGATCTGACCCTCGGCCTGGGTCAGCCGCCCTTCGCTCTGAGTTACCCGGGCGTTCACCGGATCCATCTGCTCCCTTACCCAATCGCGCGTGGCGATGCATCCCTGAGCCATGAGCAGGGACCCAAATGCACCCGCCGCGATCAAACTCTTGATCGTCATGTTCTGTCCTCCTTGAACTTTATATGCGCCCCATGCGCCCACTGTTTACACCATGAAGTAAAACAGGCGCGCTAATACCAAAACGTGTGCCACGGGAATTTTGGATTAAAAAGCAAAATAGAATCGAACAGCTCAGATGTGCAGCCGCAAGAATCGTATGATTTTCCCTACACCGCTGTAGGGGTATTTTCCGTGCAAAGGCGGGGGATGCGCTCAGTTTGCGAGAGTCGATTTTCCGCGCTTGAAGGCTTCCACTTTGAGGTCGTGTTTCTTCAGCAGGTCGTAGAAATCCGCTCGGTACTTGCCGGCGAGCCTGGCGGCCTGGCTCACATTTCCCTCGGTCATTGACAGCACCTGCACCAGGTAGTCCCGCTCGAAGGCGTCGCGGGCGTCCTTCAGCGGACGCAACCCGTCGGCTCCCCCGCGGGCCGCCTCCCGATCCGGTTTTTCCGCAGCTTCCACCGGGGCGTTCCTGGCCTGCAGGACGTAATCCTCGGTGATCAGGTCCTTCTGGGTCATGGCCACGGCGTACTCGATGGTATTCTCCAGCTCCCGGACATTTCCCGGCCAGTCGTGGAGCATCAATTTTCGCAGCGCTTCCGGAGCGATTCCTTTCACGTCCTTTTTCATCTGCTGGCTGAACTTCTTGAGGAAGCTTTCCACGAGCGGCACGATGTCTTCTTTTCTTTCCCGCAGCGGCGGCAGATGGATCGGAATGACGTGGATTCGGTAGAAGAGATCGTCGCGGAACAGGCCCTTGCGAACTTGTTCTTCGAGGTCCTTGTTGGTGGCGACGATCACTCGGACGTCGACCTCGACCGCGACCTCGCTGCCGACCGGATAGAACTGTCGTTCCTGCAGGACGCGCAGCAGCTTGGACTGCGTCGACAACGGCATGTCGCCGATCTCGTCGAGGAACAACGTCCCGCCGTCGGCCTGCGTGAAAAGCCCCTTGGTGCTCTTGAGCGCGCCGGTGAAGGCCCCTTTCTCGTGACCGAAGAGCTCGCTTTCGAGAAGCGTCTCCGGCAGCGCGGCGCAGTTCAGCGCCACGAAGGGCTTGTCTTTCCTTCCGCTCGCCAGATGAATGGCTTTCGCAATCAGTTCCTTGCCCGTGCCGCTTTCCCCGTGAATGTGGACGGTCGAATCGAGCTTGGCGATGCGCGTCACGACATCCAGCACCGCGCGCATTTTCGAGCTTCGGGCGATGATGTTGTCGAAGTTGTATTTCTCTTCGAGCAGCTCCTTGAGCCGCCGGATCTCGGTATTGAGCCGGCGGTGCTCGAGCGCCCGGTCGATCTGCAGGAGAAGGTCACGCGGATCGAAGGGCTTGGTGACATAGCTGTAGGCGCCCCGACGCATCGCCTCGACCGCGCTCTCGATCGACCCGTGCGCCGTCAGGATGATCGTGGGCATGTCGGGTATGACCGAGTGAACCTCTTCCATCAGCGAGATGCCGTTGCCGTTCGCGAGCATGAGATCGAAGAGGCAGAGATCGAGCGGCTTGGCTCGAACCGCGTCCAGCGCCTCCTGCGAGGTCATCGCCGTGGTGACGTCGAAACCCGAGGCTTCGAGCCTCATCTTCACCAGCTCGACCAGGTTGGCGTCGTCATCCACGACCAGTATACGTCCGCCTGCCATGGCCCTTCCTACCGCGAACGGTCCCTTTTTCGCTCTTCGATTTCCAGATCCACCTGCTTCAACTTCTCCACGCCGTCCAGAACGCCCACCCAGATCCGCGCCTGCTCGGCGAGGCCGCTTTCAGGATAGTTCTTGATGACCCGGTTGAAGTAGGCAATGGCGCGCCGGTTGTCCCGCTTGGGGTTTTTGGGATGGGCAAAGATCAGTCCCATGTTGAAAACCGCCGCGTCGGCCGGTGCCTTGTCCCTCATCAGTTCCACTACCCGCTGGCTTTCGCGGAGCGCAGCCTCGTAATCACCGCTCGACAGCAAATTTTGGGCCAGCGCGAGGCGCTCCCGGGCTTCCCGCCGCTCCCGCTCCTCGGCGGTTTCCCGAGAAATTATGCCCGGCGGACGAGGGGGCTCCGGCGGCAGGACGATCGGCTCGGGCGGTTCGACCGGCTTGGGCTCGAGAGGCGGCCGGAAGAGCGCGCAGCCCGAGAGCACGGTCAAAAGGGCAAGGCAAAGGTAAACCTGCTGCCCTGCTCTGGATCGTTTTCGGCCCATATCTCCCCGGAATGAGAGGTTATGATGTGCTTGGCGATGGCGAGCCCGAGGCCGGTTCCGTTGGCGGAATACGGGCCCTGGGGTCTGGCCTGCTGGAATTTCTCGAAGATCGTGCCGAGGTTTTCCGGAGGAATTCCCGGTCCGGTATCCTTCACCGAGACGCGAACCTTCCCGTCCACCGCCTCCGCGGCAATGCGAACCAGGCCGTTTTTCGGCGTGAACTTCACCGCGTTGCCGATGAGATTGCGGAGCGCCTGCAAAATCCGCTCCGGATCGAGGTTGAGGTCGGGAAGCGTTCCGGCAATCTCCGTTTCGAGCTTGATCTGCTTCGCTTCCACCAACGGTACGATCTCGCCGACGGCCTGATGGATGAGCGGGGCCAGGCTGCTTCTGCGGAAACTGTAGCTCATCATCCCCGCTTCCATCTTGGAAAGGTCCAGGAGCGAGTTCACCAGGCCGATCAGCCGGTTGCTTTCCTCCGCGATAATCCTCAGGAGTTTTTTCTGGCGCTCCGTCGTCTCCCCCCCGATTCCATCCAGGAGAAGCCCCGTTCCCTCTTTGATCGAAGTAAGCGGCGTGCGCAGCTCGTGCGACATCGACGCGTAGAAATCCGCCTTCATCCTGTCGATCTCGTTGAGCTTCCGGCACATCAGGTTGAATGACGCGGCGAGTTCGGAGATCTCCGGCGGAGAAACGATGCGCAAATCTCCGTCGAATCGTCCCTTGGCGATCTCGCCGGTCTTGTTCTTGAGGAGCGAAACCGGCCGCGTCACGCTGCGCGTGATGGCGAGCGAGACGAGGAGAATGAAAAAGAGCCCGGCGATCGTGACGCCGCCGGCGACCCGCCGCGCCCGCGCCCCGGCTTCCGCCAGCTCTCCGACCTTTTCCAGCATCTCGCGGTGGCGCTCGGATTTCAGTTTCTCCAGCCCGGCGAGGATCTGATCGGAGAGCCTGTCCTTCTCGCTCTTGATCCGGGCGGCGGGATACGGCCGGTCCGCCCTGACGCTTTCCAGCTCCTCGCCGAGGACCTCCAGATACCGTTGATGCACGGCCCGCACCGCGTCGAGCAATGGCCTTACCGTCGTCTCGGCCACCGCCGACGCCTGGTCGAGGGCGCGCTCGAAGTCTCCACGAAAGCGCTCGAACTCCCGAAACAGAACGGGATCCCTGGTGATCACGAACTTGCGCTCGTAGCGCACCATCGAGAGGTGGCTGTCTGCGAGTCGCTTCTCGAATTCGACGATGCGGTTGTCCTTCTCGAGGATGGAGCGGGTGATGCGGTCGAGTCCCCGGAGCTCTTCGATCGCGTAAAGACCGACGGCGCCCGCCAGAGCGAAAACCGCGACGTACCCGATGAACAGCCGAGTGAACAGGCTCAAGCGCATTTCGCCGCCCCCTCAGCCGTCCTCGCTATCCGGCACCGCCGTCCGGCGGGTTCGGTGCGGAAACCTTCGGATCCGGTCCGGCCGTGGGGAGCGGCCTCCCGCCGCGCTGCCCGAGCCGCCGTTCCACGGCCCCAAAGCTCGCATGAGCGCGGGAGAGGCGTTTTCCAAGGCGGGACAAACCGGGGACCATAAATGAACCGAAAGGCTCCACGTCGGATCGTGGCAGGACTAGAGCAGTCTCAGCGCGTATTCCAGGATTTCGCTGAGCTTGCGGATCTGTGTGGCGCGTATGGATCGCTCCTCGCGCGGCGAAGAAAAATAGTCGTCGAGGCTCTTCTTCAAGTTCCACTCGAGCAGCTGCACGCATTGCTCCATGCTGATTTTTTCCGAACGGCGTCGGCGCGCCTGGTGCAGCGCCTCGAGCTGGATCAGCTGGCCCATACAACGCGTAGAATAGGAACGATGCCGCCGCGATGTCAAGGGCCGCGGCGAAAAACCCGGGGCTGCTGCTGGGTTACGCAATGAACCGCGCCGAGGCCGGCCACCACGTCCGTGCATGGAACGGCAACGACGTCGCGGTCGGGAAAAAGCTCCCGCAGGACGCCGAGCGCCCGAGCGTCCGCCGGATCGTCGAACGTCGGAACGAGGACGACCCCGTTGGCGATGTAGAAGTTCGCGTAGCTCGCGGGCAGCCGCGCGTCTTCGAAAAAAATCGGCCGGGGACACGGCAGCGGAATCACTTCCAGCCTGTGGCCGTCTTGATCCGCAGCCGCCTTGAGCCGTTCGTAGTTGTCCATGAGCGCACGGTAGTTCTCATCGCGCGGATTTTCCTCGAGGGCGCAGACCACAGTCCGCTCGTTCACGAACCGCGCGATGTCGTCGACGTGGCCGTCGGTGTCGTCGCCGCAGACGCCCTCGCCGAGCCAGATGACGTGGCTCAAGCCGAGCGCGGCCCTGAGGAATTCCTCGATCTCGCGCCGGTCCATGGAGGGATTGCGGTTGGGGTGCAGAAGGCACTGTTCGGTCGTAAGGCAGCTCCCGGCTCCGTTGACGTCGAACGATCCGCCCTCGAGCACGACCGGATGCCTGAACACCGGCACCCCGAGAGCGGAAGCGATCGCTTCCGCCACCGAGTCATCCCTCTCGTATCCAGGATACTTCCCTCCCCATCCGTTGAAGATCCAGTCGTTGCAGGCGAGCGGGGCAGCGCCGGAGCCCAGGACGAAGGTCGGCCCGTAATCGCGAATCCAGACGTCCACCGTCGGGATCCTGAAGAAGCGAAGGTTGCGCCCGTCGGCTCCCGCCGCCCTCAGACGCGCGGCCGCATCCGCCTCCTCCGCGGCGTCGTTGACCAGAAGACAGACCCGCTCGTGCGGGGTGAGCGCGGCGGCCATCGTTGCCCACGCCGCCCGCACGCGCTCGATCTGGGTCGGCCAGGTCTGGGAGTTGTGCGGCCAGGAAAGCCAGGTGGCCTCGTGCGGAGCCCACTCGGCCGGCATCGCGTAGCCCAGGGACCGCGGGGTATCGGATTTCAGGGACGCTCCCGCCATTGCCTCGCCGTCAGTGGCGACTCGATTCCTCGATGACTCGCGACTGCAGCGGGCCGTAAGCGTCGACGCGACGGTCCCGGAGAAACGGCCAGCTTTGCCGCGTGATGTCGATCCGGCGCAGGTCGCACCGCGCGATCAGGATCTCCTCCCGCACGGTGCCGGCCCGGCCCAGCAATTCCCCGAACGGGCCGGCGACGAAGGAGTTGCCCCAGAATCTCAGCTTCCCCTCCGGGCCGACCCGGTTGGCCGACGCGACGTAAACGCCGTTGGCGATCGCGTGAGAGCGTTGGATCAGCTCCCAGGCCGCCCGCTGGTCGCGGGCGGTTTCGCGCCGCTCGCCGGGCAACCAGCCGATCGCGGTCGGGTAGAAGAGAATTTGCGCCCCCGCCAGCGAGGCGAGCCGGGCGCCTTCCGGAAACCACTGGTCCCAGCAGACGAGCACTCCCACCTTCGCGTAACGGGTCTCGAATGCCGGAAAGCCGAGATCTCCTGGCGTGAAGTAGAATTTTTCGTAATACAACGGATCGTCGGGGATGTGCATCTTGCGGTACTTCCCGACCAGCGAGCCGTCCGCATCGATCACGACCGCGGTGTTGTGATAGACACCGGCCGACCTCTTCTCGAAGAGCGAGGCGATGATCACCACGCTCAGCTGACGCGCCAGCCGGCCGAGCGCCTCGGTGCTCGGGCCGGGAACGGGCTCAGCGAGCTTGAAGTTGCGGATATCCTCGCTCTGGCAGAAGTACCGCGAACGAAACAGCTCCTGAAGGCAGACGATCTGCGCGCCGCGTCCGGCCGCCGTCGATATTCGCTGCAGCGCCTTCGCGAAATTGGCCGCAGGATCGCGCCCGCAGGCCATTTGAATCAGCCCGACCGTAACCTCGTCGCGATGCTTGCCCGCCTTCACCTTCGAGCCCTCGGGCGCCGCCGGGGAGTCCTCGCGGGGATCTCGCCCCGCGGAGCGCGGTGGCGGACTATCTCAAGTGCCGAGCGAAAAAGGCCTTGGTTTTCTCCCAGGCGTCGCGGGCTGAAGCCTCGTGATAGCTCGGCCGCTCGTCGCAGAAGAAGCCGTGGGTGGCGTCGGGATAGACGACCATCTCGAAGTTCCTGCCCTTCGCCATCAGCTCGGCCTTGATCCGGTCCACGTGCTCCTTCGGGATGAGCGGATCCTTTTCGCCGAAGAACAGACAGATCGGACAGGCGATCTCGCCGGTCCGCGACAGGGGGCTCGGATTGCCCATCGGGATGCCCCCGCCGTAGAAGCAGACCGCAGCTTTGACGTCTCTGGAGTGGTGCGCGGCCGCGAGGTAGGTGAAGCGCCCGCCCATGCAGAACCCGACGACGCCCACCGCACCCCCTTTGAGATCGCTCTGCGACTTGAGGTGGCGAATGGCCGCTCCGACGTCGTCCATCACTTTCGGGTCCTGCAGCCGGTTCATCATGGCGATCGCCTTCTGCAGCTCGCTGTACGGCACCACTCGCTCGACTTCGCGGTGGTAAAGATCCGGAGCGACGGCGAGATAGCCTTCGCGCGCGATCCGCTCGGTGACGTTCCTGATGTGGTCGTTCAGCCCGAAAGCTTCCATCAACACCACCACTCCGGGATAGGATCCACCGTCTTTCGGACGCGCCTCGAACAGGTCCATCTTTCCGTCCGTAGTGTCGAGCTGGATCGTGCGGGTCGTCACGTCCATAAAAACAGCCTCCTGATGAGATGGTTCGGAAAAATCCGCCTCTGTCTACCAGATTTCCTCCAGAGGGTCCACCCCGGCGAACGCCGGGAGCTCAAGACGACACGGCGCGGGGCTAGTGCGTGCGGCAGAACTCGAGCACCCGATCGCAGATCTTGCGCGTCGTCTGCTCCTGCAGGGCGATGTTCCAGAAGGTCGCGTTCGGCAGACATTCTCGCAGGTAATGGGCGGCCGAAGTGGCGTGCGACGCGTCATCGCCAGGCACGATCAGGGCCGGTGCCTTGACCCCGAGGAGCTGCTCGGGCTCGGCGCCGGTCGCCGTGTCCCGGTCGAAAAGGGCCCGGCCGCTGGTCGTGACGATCCCCAGATAGCGTTCCGGGTCGAGCGCGGAGAAGCCGCGGGCGAATTCCTCATCCTGATCGATCACCGACGCCCACGGTCCGGCCTCTGGATCGGCCCAGAAACTCTTTCCGGTGCGCGCCCGCTCGACTACGGCGGCAAGCCCGCGCTCCGCGGTGAACCGATAGTGTCGGGCGAAACGTTCCAGCCCGGCCGCCTTCCAGCGGTATCCGCCGACCGGCCAGTGGAGCACCAGCGATCGCGTCGCCGACGGATAGTCGACCGCGAACGACAGCGCGACCGAACAGCCCATGCATCCCCCCATGACGTGGGCGGCGTCGATCCCCAGGTGGTCGAGCAGAGCCTTCGCCTGCCGGCTGTAACTCGACCAGCCGATCCTTTCCACCCGCCCCCCGGATCTCCCCGACTCGCGCCGATCGTACACGATGAGCCGGTGCCCGGCCGATAGCGTTTGCAGCGCGTCGAGGCCCGTCCAGGCGCTCGCCGTGCGCCACTTCTCTATGGTCGCGTCGAAGCCACCCGGAGCGAGCATCAAGAGCGGCGGCCCGGAGCCGTAGATCTCGTAATAAACCTCGAGTCCGTCCAACGTCGCCTTCGGCATAACCTCCTTTGCTCCTTTCGCACGTGGTTTCGGCTGGACATCGTCGCATCGGGCACGTAAGATCTACCACGCGCCGGCGGCAGAAAAAAGTTTCTTGACCCGGCGGGAGGGTCCGGTGAATCACAGGGAAGCGGCAGAGGAGTTCGTCGAGCTGCTTGCGGCGATGGCCCGGCTGCGCGGCGAACAGGGCTGCCCCTGGGACAAGGAGCAAACGCACGAGACGCTGCGACCTTTCCTCCTCGAGGAAACCCACGAAGCCCTGGAGGCCTTGCGCGACGGCGATCCGGCCCGTATCCGCGAGGAGCTGGGCGATGTCCTACACCAGATCGTCTTTCACTGCCAGCTCGCGGCGGAGAAGGGCGAATTCACCGCCGCGGACGTCATCCGCCAGCTCCGGGAGAAAATGGTTCGCCGCCATCCCCACGTTTTCAGCGGAGAGCCGCTTCGGGACTCGGCGGAGGTCATCAAACGCTGGGCAGACCTCAAAGCCGATGAAAAGGAGACGGCTTCCGCCTCGATCCTGGGAAACCTGCCGCGGTCGCTTCCGGCGCTCGCGCGCGCCCAGGCGGTGACCGAACGGGCGTCGCGTGTCGGCTTCGACTGGCCGGCCATCGATCCGGTCTGGGACAAGCTCGAAGAAGAGTTCCGGGAGCTGCGCGACGCCCGGGCGTCGGGAGACAAGACGCGCATCGCCGAGGAGCTGGGCGATCTCTTCTTCGCGCTCGTCAATCTTTCGCGCTTCCTCGGCCTGCAGGCCGAGGACGTCCTTACCGACGCCACCGAGCGTTTCATCCGCCGGTTCCGTTACATCGAAGCCAGGCTGCGCGAAGCCGGAAGCTCACCGGCCTGCGCTTCGCCGGAAGAGCTGGATCGTCTCTGGGAAGAGGCGAAAAGCTCGGAACGGTCCGCGAAAAACTCCGCATGACGGCTCTCGTGCCGCGCCTGGTTTTTCTCGACGCCGCGACCTACGGCGACATTTCCCTGGAGCCGTTCCGGCGATGGGACTGCGCGGTTTACATGACCACGTCTCCGGCGGAGCTCCCGAGCCGGCTCTCGGGACGATCGGTCGCCGTAACGAACAAGGTGCCGCTCGACCGCCAGATTCTCCAGGCTCCCGAAGCCCTGGATCTCCGGCTGATTGCGGTGGCTGCCACCGGAACGGACATCATCGACCGCGATGCGGCTCGCGCCAGGGGAATCGGCGTCTGCAACGTCCCTGGCTACGCGACCCGTTCGGTCGCTCAGTTCACGATCGCCCTCTTGCTCGAGTTGGCGACCTCGGTCAGCCGCTACGCCGCCGCGGTTCGCGCTGGCAGCTGGCAGCGAAGCCCCGTCTTCACGCTGCTCGACTATCCGTCGAGCGAGCTTCACGGAAGGACCCTCGGGATCGTCGGCTACGGAAACATCGGCAAAGAGGTCGCCGGGATCGCCCGGGCGCTGGGCCTGCGCGTGGTCGTCGCCGGCCGTCCCGATTCGCCGGTCGCAAGCGACCGCCTCCCCCTCGCCCGTCTGCTCCAGGAATCCGACTTCGTGAGCCTGCATTGTCCGCTCACCCCGCAAACGCGACATCTGATCAACCGCGCGACCCTCGACCTCATGAAGCCGACCGCCTTCCTGATCAACACCGCGCGCGGCGGGCTGATCGACGAGCCGGCGCTGATCGAGGCGCTCCGCAACGGACGCCTGGCCGGCGCTGCGGTCGACGTCATTTCCGTCGAGCCCCCGCCGCCCGGACATCCGATGACCGAAGCGGCGAAGGAGCTGCCGAACCTGATCGTCACCCCGCATACGGCCTGGAGCGCGCGCGAGGCGCGGCAGAGATTGCTGGACGAGGTTCGGGAAAATATCGAGGCTTTCCTTGCCGGACGGCCGAGAAATCTCGTCTGAGCGACCGCCTCGCGCCACCGGCGAAGCGACCGACGAAAGCCGGCCTTCAGAGCGCGGGCACCCAAAAAACCTGCCGGGAAAAAGAACCTGCCTCAGAAAGGAATGTCGTCGTCGATGGGCGGCTGCGCGGCTCCGGCCATGTCGTCGCCTGCAGACTCCGCTTCCGGCGCGACGCGCGTCCCGCCGCCGCCTCCGAGGAAGCGGATGCGCTGCGCGACGATTTCCGTGATGTATCGTTTGTTGCCGTTCTTGTCGTCGTAGCTCCGCGTCCGAATGCTGCCTTCGACGAACACCTGCCGCCCCTTGGCGAGGTACTGGCCACAGGTCTCGCCCTGTTTTCCCCATACGACGATGTTGTGCCACTCGGTCCGTTCCTGCCGGGTCCCGTCGGCATCCATCCATACTTCGGAGGTGGCGATTGGAAATCGCGCCACCGCCCGGCCGTTGTTGGTAAAACGCACCTCCGGATCCTTGCCGAGGTTGCCGATCAGAATGACCTTGTTCACCGACATCTGGACCTCCGAGTGGCGACCGAATCGGGCGCAGGAAGGTGAAGTCAAATTACCGCCCCCTCACCCGTTAGTCAACCGAAATCCTCGCCTGGAAGGGCCGCTTCCTTGCGCGGCCGTTTTCGCCCGGCCCGGGTCCTTTCGTTGCTTTTTCACCGTCCGTGAATTAGAATCAGCTCGCCTGTTCTCGGCGGCTTTTCGTCGGCAATCTTAACGCTACTTGATGATTTACGTCCTCAAGCTCGCCCTGATCGCGGCCGTGACCGTTCTGGCCGCGCTGCTGACGATGGCCATCGGCATGCTGGATCCTCACGGAAAGCGAGCGTACCGCATCGGACGGTTCTGGACGTGGTTCATCCTCAAGGTTACAGGAGTCTCGGTTCAGGTGCGCGGCCTGGACCGTATTGATCCGGCGCGAGGCTACATCTTCATCGCCAACCACCAGAGCAATATCGACATTCCGGTGCTGGTCCAGAGCCTGCCGGGGTTCCAGCTTCGCTGGATCGCCAAAAAAGAGTTGCTCCGGGTGCCGTTCTTCGGCTGGGCCCTGCGGGCGTCGAAACACATCACGATCGATCGCGCGAACCGGACCGAGGCCGCGAGAAGCCTGGCTGAAGCCGAAGAGAAATTGCGTGCCGGCATTTCGATCGTGGTTTTTCCCGAGGGAACCCGTAGCCGCACCGGAGCGTTGCTGCCGTTCAAGCGCGGAGGATTCGTGCTCGCGGTTCAGACCGGCACCCCGATCGTGCCCGTGACGATCAACGGCACCGGCGCCCTTCTGCCCGCAGGCGCGTGGCGCGTGCGGCCGGGCCCGGTGGAGGTGGTGATCGGCGAGCCGGTGTCGGCGAAGCGGCGCGTCGGAGCCATCCGGAGCCTGATGGCCGAAGTCCGGGCCGAAATCGAAAAAAACCTCCGCCCGCCTCCCGACAAGGAGGTGTCGGCGGTGCCGCGGCGCCACCCGATGGAGCCGCTGGCGGGAAGCAGCGTTCGAAAAGCTCGATGAAAGACCCCCTGCGCATCGTCCCCATCGGCGGCCTCGGCGAGTTCGGCCTCAACATGATGGTGCTCGAGTACGGCGGCGCAGCCATCGCGATCGACTGCGGCGTCATGTTCCCGGGCGCGGATCATCTCGGCATCGATCTGGTGATTCCGGATCTCTCGTACCTCCTCGAGAGAAAAGGCGCCCTCAAAGCCATGGTGCTGACCCACGGCCACGAAGATCACATCGGCGCCGTGCCCTATGTCCTGCGCCAGCTTTCCGTGCCGGTTTTCGCCACCCGGCTCACCCTGGGCCTGCTCGGCAACAGGCTCAAAGAACACGACCTCGAGGACGCCGACCTCAGGGAGATCCGCGCCGGCGAGCCCTGGGAGGTGGGGCCGTTTCGGATCGAGGGGATTCGCGTCACCCACAGCCTGATGGACTGCCTGGCGCTCGCCGTCGAAACCCCGGTCGGAACGGTCATCCACACGGGCGACTTCAAGATCGACAACACGCCGATGGAGGGGGAGGCCTTCGACTTTCAAAGCCTGGCCGCCCGGGGCCAACAGGGGGTGCTCCTGCTCCTTTCGGACTCCACCAACGTCGAGCGTCCGGGCCATACCCCGTCGGAGCGAGAAGTCGGCGGAACGCTGGAGACGATCTTTGCCCAGAGCCGCGGCAAGATTCTCGTGTCGACTTTCGCCTCGAGCATTCCGCGAATCCAGCAGGTCGCCGACCTCTCCGAGCGCTACGGCCGGCGCGTGGTCGTCAGCGGCCGGAGCATGATCCGCAACAGCCAGATCGCCTGTGATCTGGGCTATCTGCGCCCGCCCCGCGAATTTCTCGTGGAACACGAGCGCTGGCAGGACCTGCCGGCCGATCGGGTTACGCTGCTCACCACCGGCAGCCAGGGTGAGCCGCTTTCCGCGCTCCATCGCATCGCCCTGGACGACCACAAATCGATCAAGATCGAGCGCGGGGACACGGTCATCCTGTCCTCGAAATTCATCCCCGGAAACGAGAAGACGATCGCAAACGTCATCAACCATCTTTACCGGCGCGGGGCCGAGGTCTACTACGAGAAGGTCTCCGCGGTCCACGTCTCGGGCCACGCGAGCCAGGAGGAGCTGAAAACGATGCTCCAGCTCACCCGGCCGCGCTACTTCGTGCCGGTTCACGGAGAGTACCGCCATCTGGTGCGCCACCGTCGTCTGGCACAGGAAGCGGGCGTGCCCGAGCAGAACTGCTTCATTCTCGAAAACGGCGACGTGCTGGAAATTACGCCCGAGGAGGCGCGCAGAGTCGAGCCCGTCCCCGTCGGCCGGGTTTTCGTCGACGGCCGAGGCGTGGGCGACGTCGGTGACGTGGTCATTCGCGACCGGCGCCACCTCTCCGAGGACGGGGTCGTGATCGCGATCATGGCCGTCCACCAGCAGTCCGGCGAGATCGTCGCCGGACCCGACCTGATCTCGCGCGGCTTCGTCCGCGAGGAAGAGAGCGCCGAAATCCTTGACCAGGCGAGAAAAGCGGTCCTGGAAGCGATCAACGAGATGAATCGCGAGACGCGGCAGGATCCCTCCGAGCTCCAGGAGGAGGTTCGAAAGACGCTGCGCCGTTATTTCCGAAAAAAGCTGGAGCGCCGGCCGGTTGTTCTGCCCTACATTCTGGAAATGTAGCCCGCGGTAGCGTCCATGGGGAAAGATCGGCTCAATCGCGAGATCTGGGCGGTCATGATCGGCGCGGGCGCGCTCCTGATCACGATCAGCCTGGTCACCTACCATCCCGGGGATCCGTCCCTCAATACCTCGGCGAGCGCCTTCGAAACGCGCAACCGTGTCGGCTTTATCGGCGCTTACCTGGCCGACCTGCTGCTGCAGGGCTTCGGTTTCGCCTCCTATCTTCTGCCCGTCTTCCTGTGCGTTCTCGCCGTCGAGGTCTTTCGCTCCGGAGTCCGGGGAATTCCCCCGGTCAAAGCGGCGGGGCTCGGCATGTTTCTGCTGAGCGTCGCGGTCCTGCTCGATATCTTCCGCGAATCCGAAATCGCCCGCGAGGCCGGCGGAATCGTCGGCGGATTTCTCGACCAGAGCGTCCTTGTGCCCCTCTTCGGCCGGACGAGCGCGACCCTGATCAGTCTCACCGCCCTGGTGCTCTCGCTGATGCTTTTCACGCAAAGCTCCATCCTGGAGATCGCTTCGAGCACGGCCAAAAGAGCGGTCATCCTCCGCAAGGCGGTGGTTTCCGTCGTCGGCCGGCGGATCCGTGAACTTCGCGAGCGGCGGGAAAGCCGCCGGGGCGGGAACGCGCGCCGCCAAAGGCGCGACTATACGCCTCCTCCGATTCTTCTCAGGCAGGAGGTCGAAGAGGAGCCGGCCAAGAAACCGGGCAAAAAGCCGGCGCCCCCCCCGGAGCAGTTCCAGCTCCCCGCGGTCGGTGAAGGCTACAAGCTCCCCCCGCCGGACCTTCTCGATCCTCCCGGAGGAGAGCAGCTCAAGATCGACACCGAGACGCTGCAGGCCAACTCCATTATCCTGCAGAGGAAGCTCGCCGATTTCGGCGTCGACGGCGAAGTCGTCGCGGTGCGGCCTGGCCCGGTGATCACGATGTACGAATTCAAGCCCGCGCCGGGCGTCAAGGTCAGGCGCATCGTGACGCTCGCGGATGACCTGGCGATGGCGCTCCGGGCGGTGAGCGTACGCATTCTTGCTCCGATCCCGGGAGAATCCGTGGTTGGCATCGAGATCCCGAATCCGAGGCGCGAGACGGTGTTCCTGCGGGAAATCATCGAAAGCGCCGCCTACCGGACGGCCGACTCCGGGCTCACCCTCGCCCTCGGCAAGGATATCGGCGGCGCCGCCTTCGTGACCGACCTCGCCAGGATGCCTCACCTGCTGGTCGCGGGTGCCACGGGTACGGGGAAGTCCGTTTCCATCAATGCAATGGTGCTGAGCATTCTCTTTCGCTGCACTCCCCAGGACGTCCAGTTCATCATGATCGACCCGAAAATGCTCGAGCTCACGGTCTACGAGGGAATCCCGCACCTCCTGGTTCCCGTCGTCACCGATCCCAAAAAGGCCGCGGCGGCGCTCTTCTGGGCAATGGACGAGATGGACCGGCGCTACCGGCTGATGCGGGAAAAGGGCGCGCGCAACATCGACAATTACAACAGAACGCTCGAAAAGGAAGGCGCCGCGAAAAAGCCTGTCGTCGAGCTGACCGATGCGCAGGCGGCCGAGGGCTCAAACGAGGCTGCCGCCAAGCCCGAGGGCGAGGCGCCTCTCGTCCACGAACGGCTGCCGCGGATCGTGATCGTCATCGACGAGCTGGCGGACCTGATGATGACCGTGGGGCGCGACATCGAGGAATACATTACCCGCCTGGCGCAGAAGGCGCGCGCCGCCGGCATCCATCTCATCCTCGCAACGCAGCGCCCCTCGGTCGACGTGATCACGGGGCTGATCAAGGCCAATTTCCCCGCTCGCATCTCGTTTCAGGTGACTTCCCGGGTCGATTCGCGCACGATTCTGGATTCGATGGGGGCGGAAAAGCTGTTGGGGAACGGGGACCTGCTCTTCTTGCCGCCGGGAACCGCACGGCTGATCCGGGTCCATGGAGCCTTTGTCTCCGATCAGGAGGTGCGCAAGGTCATGAAGTTCATCCGGGAACAGGGCCGACCGCGGTACCGCCCCGAGGTGCTCGAGATGAAGAAAGAAGCGGAAGTCGCGGCCGGTGCGGACGAGTACGACGAGATGTACGACCAGGCTGTGGCGATCGTCACGGAGACGCAGCAGGCCTCCATCTCGATGTTGCAGCGTCGGCTCAGGGTCGGTTACAACCGAGCGGCCCGCATGATAGAACAAATGGAGCGGGACGGCGTGGTCGGACCGGCGGACGGCGCCAAGCCGCGGGAGGTCTATGCCAGGAAAATCGAAGGATGAGGCTCGAAGCCGTCTTGCGGTCTGGCCGGCGGCGCTCCTTCTCGTCGCCAGAGCCGCGCTTGCGGGCGGCGCCGAGTCGGGGGCGGCGGCAGCGATCGCCGATACGCTGCAGAAAAGCTATGAAGCGACCCCCGATTTCGTGGCGGGCTTTCTCCAGGAAACCGAGGTCAAGACGCTCAACCGCAGCCTCAAGGCCCGAGGGCGGGTGTCCTTCAAACGACCCGGAAAGATGCTCTGGCTCTACCAGGAGCCGCAGGGTCAGTTCGTCCTCGCCGACGGGGACCATCTCTATTTCTATCAGCCTGAGCAGAACCAGGTGATCAAAACCCCCTTGAAAAGCGCCTTTCGATCCGACATCCCCCTTTCCTTCCTGCTGGGGATCGGGAACCTGAAAAGAGACTTCACCGTAACGCTCAAGGCAACCGAAGAGTCCCAGCACGTGCTGCGTCTGCAACCCAAGGGGGAAGCTCGGGGATTCAGCGAGATCCTCCTCGGGGTCAACCGCGCCGCAACCGAGATTCTCTGGGCCAGCATCCGTGATGCAGCCGGTAACTTAACGACCGTCCGGTTCTCGGATATACGAAAGGGGGTCGGGGTGAAGGACTCGCTTTTCCGCTTCCAGATCCCGGCCGGCGCCGACCTCGTCGAGCTTGGCCATGGGTCCCAGTAGGAGATCGATCAACATCGTAAGCCTGGGCTGCGCCCGCAACCTCGTTGATTCCGAGGTAATGGCGGGTTTGCTCCAGCGGGACGGCTACGCCGTGGTCGACGACCCCGCGGAGGCCGACATCGTCCTGGTCAACACCTGCGGGTTCATCGGTGAGGCCAAGGTCGAATCGATCGACACGATCATAGAGCTCGGCCGGCTCAAGAAAACGGGAAGGCTCCGGAAACTGATCGTCGCGGGGTGCCTCTCGCAGCGCTATCCGGAAGAGCTCGCGCGCGAGCTCCCCGAGGTCGATCTTTTCATCGGAACCGGAGAGGTTCCGCGCATCGGCGAAATCCTGCGGGCGCACGAATCGGGCCGCGCCCGCCGCCAGTGGATAGGCGTCCCCAGTTACCTCTACGACGACGCGACCCCCCGCCTGCGCAGCTCTCCGAGCCACACTGCTTTCGTCAAGGTCTCCGAGGGATGCGATCACAAGTGCGCTTTTTGCATCATACCGCAACTCCGCGGCCCGCATCGCAGCCGGAGCATCGACTCGGTGGTGAGGGAGACGGCCCGGCTGGTGGAGGGCGGGGTCCGGGAAATCAACCTGATCGCCCAGGATCTGACCGCGTACGGGCGGGACCGCCGGGA
The DNA here is from genome assembly GCA_035574315.1 of Candidatus Zixiibacteriota bacterium. Classification (NCBI taxonomy): domain Bacteria; kingdom Pseudomonadati; phylum Candidatus Zixiibacteriota; species Candidatus Zixiibacteriota bacterium. Next base: position 8,765 of record DATLYW010000053.1, on the reverse strand, counting down.
CGGAACGACCCTTGCCGGCCTCCTGGAGGCGCTCGTAAGGATTCCAGGCGAGTTCTGGATCCGCCTTCTCTACGCTTATCCCAATTTCCTCGACGATCGCCTCCTCGCGCTCATGCGGAGCGAAGAAAAGATCTGCAGGTACCTCGACATCCCGCTGCAACACGCGAGCGCCCGGATTCTCCGGGCGATGCGCCGCGGAAAGAGCGGCAGCGCCGTACGGGAAACGGTGGCCCGGCTGAGAAACGCCGTGCCGGGGCTCACCCTGCGGACCTCCGTCATCGTGGGGTTTCCCGGGGAGACCGAGGAGGACTTCGAGGAGCTGCTGGCGTTCGTCGAGGAAACGGAGTTCGAGCGCCTGGGCGTCTTCAGGTACTCCGACGAGGAGGGCACGGCGGCAGCCCTCCTGCCCGACAAGATCGATGAGCAGGAAATCGAGCGGCGCTGGCAGGAGGTGATGGAGCTTCAAGCCGCCATCTCGAGAAAGAAGAACGAGGCCTTGATTGGCACTATCCAGCGGGTTATGATTGACGGCATTGATTCCGAGTCCGGCGAGATTACCGGACGCACGCAAGCCCATGCTCCGGAAGTGGACGGCGTAGTCCTCTTACGAGCCTTCGAGGCAAGCAAGCCGCCCAGGCCCGGGGAAATCGCGGACGTCAGAATAACGGGCGCCTCCGAGTACGATTTGATGGGTGAAACAATCCATGCCTAAGACCGATCCGGAAAAAGAAAAGAAAATGCGCCGGGATTTCCTGAAGGAGGCGGAGGAAACGCTCCTGGAGACCAAAAAACAGCTCCTCAAGGAAATCCAGAGCCGCGTCCGGGGTGAGAGCGAAGGCGTCAAGGACGAGGGGCGTGATACCTATGACCTGGCCAGCGACGAGCGGGACCGGGAAATCAACTTTATCCTCAACGACCGGGAACGGGAAAAGTTGCGTGCCATCGACGAGGCCCTCGAGCGGATCAAGGACAAGACCTACGGCATCTGCGAGAGCTGCGAGGGCGAGATCCAGCTCGGACGCCTGAAGGTCCTGCCGTTCACCCGCCTCTGCGTGAAGTGTCAGGAGGAGAACGAAAAGGAGACCAAGCGGCAGAAGACGCTCGAAGACGAGCGGGGCTACCGCCGGCTGATCATCACGGACTTCGAAGAGGAAGGTTCCTGAGCAGGCTTTCTGCCGTCGCGGAAAGAAAAAAGGGCTTGGAATCTCCAAGCCCTTTTTCTTTTCTTCCGTGCGCCGACGGGGGTCAATCGCCGCCTTTGGCCGGTATGAACTCGATGCTCGTCAGCAGGTTCTTCTCGCCTTTTTTCGTGTATTGGACCGTCGCCGAGGACCCGAGCCCGATGTCCGACATTTTCGCCGCGCTCGGCTTGAGCTCGGTCACCTTGGTCTTCTGGTTGAAGTCGATGGTCACCAGCTTGCCCTCCTTGGTGACCACGATCATGTAGTTCTTCTCGGTATCGAGCAGGCCGATGTCCCCGACGACCTTTTCGGCCTTCGCCTTGCCCTTTTCCGCCTTTTTCTCCTGCGCCGCGAGCGGCGCCGCCGCCAGAACGGCCAGCGATACCGCCAGCGCGCCCAAGCCTTTCCGATGCAGTCTCATGATCCCTCTCCTTGTGTCAATGCGTCGTTAAGGTCAGTCCGAATTGTGCGCCAGCGGATCAATCCCCGCCTTTCGCCGGCACGTACTCCAGGCTGGTAGCGACGTTCTTGTCGTTCTCCTTGGTATACATCACGGTCGCCGAGGAGCCGAGCCCGATGTCCGTGATCTTCGCCGGCGTGGGAGTGATCCGCGTCACCTTGGTCTTCTGATCGAAATCCAACGTGATGAGCTTGCCCTCCTTGGTCACCAGGATCATGTAGTTTTTTTCCAGGTCGAGCAGTCCCACGTCACCGCGTGCCTTCTCGACCTTTGCCTTGGCCGGCGCTTTTTCCGCCTTCGCTTCCGCTTTCGCGGCGGGCGCGGGCGCCGCCGGCGCGGCCGGCTTTGCCGTATCGTCCTGGACCGCGCAAGACGACAGCGCGAGCAGCAGACAGCTTGCGATCGGAGCCGTCGAGAGCAACACCTTCTTCATCTTTCCTCCTGCCAATGCTGTTATGAAATAGATGTGATAATTATCCCGGCGACCTCTTCATCTCAATACGCTTTACGTAGTATTTTTAGCCGGGAAATCGGCGCGATCTTCCCGATCCATGGGACTGGAGTCTTAGAGCAATTCGCGGTATGAATTCGGCGGTTTGATCCGCGGGCGATTTGAGGTATTTTGCCCTTGCTCATAAGGGGGGATGAAGATGGTACCGATCAAAGTCGTACTCGCCGACGACCACACGCTCTTCAGGGAAGGAATCCGCCGTCTGCTCGCCCTCGAGAAGGATATCCTCGTGGTCGGGGAAGCTTCGCGGGGAGACGAGGTGGCGAAGGTGGTGGAACGCACCAAGCCGGACGTCTTGCTGCTGGATCTCAAGATGCCCAAGGGCGACGTGGTGCAAACGTTGCTGGAGGTGAAGGACAAGCACCCCGCGACCAAGGTCTTGATCCTGACAGCTTTTTCGGAGGATGAAAACATCCTCAACGCTGCGAAAGGGGGCGCGCGCGGGTACGTTCTCAAGGGAATCGACTTCACCACGCTGCTCCAGGCGATCAAAACCGTGCACGGCGGCGGCCTCTGGGTCGACAAGGAAATGCCCGCGGCGGACGCCTTCGAGGAGATCGCGCAGGGGCAGCTCCACAGCGTCCAGGCCGCCGGCGAAAGCCCCGTCATTCAGAGCCTGACGCGCCGCGAGCTGGAGATCCTCAAGCTGGTCGCCGAAGGGCTGACGAACGAGGAAATCGGGAAGAGAATCTTCATCAGCGAAAAAACGGTCAAGACTCACCTCACCAACATCTTCGACAAGCTCAAGGTCAACAACCGCTTCAAGGCCGCTCTCATGATCATGGGACACGGAGCGCATCAGGAGCCCGCGATCGGGCGCACGCGGGGCTAGGGCCGTCTCGGCGCAACGCTTCGGCGAGGGAACTCATGACTCCCCAGGACCACTGGCTGCTGCAGAAGGAAAAAGGGCTGGCGTGGTTGAGGGTCGCCTTTGCCGTCGTGGCGATGGCGGTCGTGCAGATCAACCCGCTGAGGATCGCGCGCTTTCCGTTACTCTCCTACCTGTCCCTGAGCGGGTTTCTCCTCTACAGCGTCGCCATCCTCTATCTGGTGCGACGCGAGAACCCGGATTCGCGGAAGATCGGGTTCGTGACCACCTGCCTCGACCTGGTCTGGGTTTCTCTGATTGTTTTCTCGACGGGCGCCGCGCGCACGCCGTTTTTCGTCTACTATCAGTTCCCGGTCATCACGGCGAGCTCGCGTTACGGCATCAAAGGCGGGCTGAGCGCCGCATTCGCCGGCATCATCCTCTACGGCTACGTGCGCTTCGGGTTCGCCTGGGAAAGCCCCCTGGAGGTCGACATCTACATCGTTCGGACCACCTACCTCGTAGTGCTGGCCTACATGTTCGGATTCATCAGCGAGTTCGAGAACAAACAAAACCAGCGTCTCCTCGCCCTTTCGAAGACCGCCGCCGAGGTCGCAACCCTGGAGGAGCGCCGCCGGATCATGCGGGAGCTCCACGACGGCCTGCTTCAGACGCTCGCCACCCAGATTCTTCGGCTGGAGGGATGCCGTCGGCAGTATCTGACCGCCCCCGGGGAGCTGGACCAGGAGCTTCGCGCTCTCGAGGACGATACCAGAAACGCGATGAAGGAAATCCGTGAGTTCCTCGCTGGAAAGGAAATCCGGGCTTTTCCTCCCGGTATGATGCTGGAAAAATTGCGCGAGGACCTCAAGTTCATGAACAGCGCGCTCGGCCTGCGCGTCCTCCTGGAGACCGAGCCCGAGAACCTGAGCGTCCCGGAAGCCGTCGAGCAGGACCTCTACTTCGTGCTGCGCGAGGCGCTCATGAACGTCACTCGCCACTCCCAGGCTTCCCGGACGGAGATCATCCTGAAACAGGGCGGCGAGGCGCTGGAAGGAAGCTTGAGCGACGACGGGGTGGGCTTTGTGAGCAACGGCGGGACGCCTCCGGCCGGCCCGGGGCTAGGTCTCATTACGATGAAGGAGAGAATGGAGAAAAACGGGGGAAAACTCCTGGTCGAGTCTTCCCCCGGGAAGGGAACGAGGATCTCGTTTGTGCTGCCGCTTAGGGCTAAAGTTGAGGCAGCCTAGGGATTGCGAATCGGACGGTACGTTCTCCGTGTGTCGGGATCTCGGGTCCCCAGACGCACAAAGAAGCTCGCTCATTCCCCGCCTTTCTTGACGCGGTATTCGATACTGGTCAAGTAGTTCTTGTCGCCCTTCTTGGTGTACTGCACGGAGGCGGCGGAGCCGAGGCCGATGTCGCTGATCTTCGCCGGGCTCGGCTTGAGAGCCGTGACCTTGGTCTTCTGGTTGAAGTCGATCGTGACGAGCTTTCCTTCCTTGGTGACCACGATCATGTAATTCTTTTCCGTGTCCAGCAGCCCGATATCCCCGGAGACCTTCTCGGCCTTGGCCTTTTTTTCCTGTGCCGCCAACGGCGCGGCCACGGCCACGGCCGCCAGAATCGCCATCCCGCCGATCATTGAACGTGCTTTCATCGTTGCTCTCCTTCCTGAATCAAGATCCCGCGGCAAGCCGCCCGATCAATCCCCGCCCTTCTTGGCCTTGTACTCGACGGAGCTGGCGATGTTCTTGCCCCCGTTTTTCGTGTAAGTCACGGTTGCCGCGGAGCCGAGGCCGATGTCGCTGATCTTAGCCGGAGTCGGAGTCAGCTTGGTCACCTTGGTCTTCTGATCGAAATCCAAAGTGATCAGCTTCCCTTGCTTGGTGACCAGGATGAGGTAGTTCTTCTCGGTATCGAGCAAGCCGACGTCCCCGCTCGCCTTTTCCACTTTAGCTTTCGCCGGCGGCTTCGCCTCGGCCTTGACCGCCGGAGCCGGAGCTGCCGGGGCGGCTGGCGCCTTTGCCGTATCGTCTTGCACGCTGCAAGACGTCAGGGCAAACGACGCATACACAATTGCGGTCGCGGTCAACAGTTTCTTCATCTCATCCTCCCCTTGTGGGTGCCTTGACTAGGTCTAGAGTCGTATACTTTAGGGTGTAGCAGATTGTCAAGGGCCGAAAGCTCCGCCCCTTGCCCACCCGCCGGTCTTGCGGCGGACGAATTCAGCGGCAGCCGTCAGCCGCGTTCGCCGTGCCCTCACGAGGCCGGGCGCACGGTGCGCACGACGAAACGGTCCCGACGGTTTTGCCGGTAACACTCCTCGGTCTGCTGTCTGCACACGGGAAGCTCTTCGCCGTAGCTGATCGTCGAGATACGTTTCGCCTCGATGCCGAGAGACTGCAGATACTCCTTGGCGGCCTGGGCGCGTTTGGCTCCGAGCGCGAGATTGTATTCGCTCGTCCCGCGCTCGTCGCAATGACCCTCGATTTCGACGCGCGCGGAAGGGTTGGCCTTCAGCCAGGCGGCGTTGGCCTTGAGCGTTGTGCGCGCGTCGTCCCGGAGCTCGTACTTGTCGAAATCGAAATAAATCTCTTTCAACGGACCGGAGGCCGGAGTTTTCCCTTCCCGGTGAGCCTCCAGGCTCGAGGAGGTCGCCCGGCTCGCTTGCTGGCTCGGTTTGGCGCCGGGCATCTTGCCCGCAGCGGATCGCGAAGCCGGAGCTTGCGTGTCGGATCGAGCAGCGGTGGTCGACGAGCAACCGCCGAGAGCCATGGGCGTCAGGAGTCCCATTGCCACGAACAGCGCACTCCACGGGTTCATCATGGTTCCTCCTTTCGGCGATACGAAAATTCCCGGTCGAACGGCGGCCGTCAGCCGCCGGGTCCATCTCCGCTTCGAAACCGTCGGGCGAGAAGCGCGAACAAGTCACTGAAGATCCGGGTGTAGAGCTCTCTGGACTTCGGCTCGAACAGGATGCCGTAACCCGGGACCTCGAAATGCAGACTTTTCTCCGCCAGGCCGAGGATGCCCTCGGCTTTCGCCGGCCAGGCCCCGATCTCGACGGGATCGATCGGCTCAATCACCAGCGGGATCCTCTCCACCGCCGGGTCGAGGACCAAAGCGGCGTCGCGCACCGCCCGGTAGGCCTGCTTGACGAACCGCGCTTCTTCCCTGCTGATCCCCACAGTGGCCACCTGGACCTTTTTGTCCCGCCCGTACTGGTGCACGTCGATGTAGAGCGCCAGCGGACCTCTGGCTGCTTCGAAGACGGCGGCCTTGTAAGCTTCATAGACCCGCCGAGCGCGTTCCGAGTGCAGCTCGAACTCGCTCGTGAAGAAAGTTTTCTCGGTCGGTCGATTCACGTTGATTCGCCATCCTCCAGCCTCTGTCGGGGTAAACCCCTGGGCAATCACCGTGGCGAGACCGGTCCGGTGGCCGATCCGCCTGACCGTTTCCGCGGTAAACTCGTCGTAGGTTCCGTGAGGCGCTCCGATGACCACCCCGCGTTGCTCCTCGAGCGACCGAGTGATTTCGATCCTGCCGAGTTTCTCGAGCCGGACTTCCGTCCGATCGATGGCTCCGCCTCCATCCGCAATCAGACGAACCGCTTGCTGCGTCCACGAAGCCAGAATGCTTTGGTAGACCGCCTTGATCTCTCCTCCCGAGAGCAGCGAAGGCAGCCGGAGGCTCACGCCCTTTTCCGCGATCATGAGGACGCCGTGGTGCTTGATCCCCGAAACCTGCCAGGAGACCTGATCCAGGGGCTCTATGGCCATTTCAATCCTGGGCGCTGCGTTCTGCCGCAGAAACTCGTCACGAATTTCCACGTACATCGCTTTCAGCAGCCTGATCTCCTCGAAGCCGAGGCCACCCGTTGCGACTTCGACGCGATTGGTGTCGAACGACGACGGAGCGAACCGGATACCGACGTAGAACCGGATCGGCCCCCCGGCGGTGCGTCGCAGTAGCTCCTTGAACTCCCGGTAAACGCTTCCCCGCTTGAGGGGGTCGGTGACTTCTGCAGGAAGCGCCACGGAACGGATGAGAGGTTGAGAAACAGTGAGCCGCTTGGAACGAAACCCGTGCGCGACAACGAACCCGGCTCCTGTCTGGTCGCTGATCCACCGGGCATATTCAGCGGAATGCGGTTCCGCGTTCCCGCGCGGCGCACCGATAACGATTCCACGCTGGTCGGCGCGCGGCGCGCGGTATTCGAAATAGCCGATTCGGCCGACGAACTCATGCCGAGCCGTCCCCACAGACGTACAGCCGGCGAACAAGGCCAGGGTGCTTCCGAGAAGCGGTACGAGGCGTGACGCATAGCTGCCCGCAGAGCCTCTTACGCCGGGCGACTCCGATCTGGGGAGCCCGCAACGCCTCGATATCGACGTCGGCCGGGTTCCGGTTGACGCAGTTGGGGTCGTGGGGAAGGGGTCCGCAGCCATTTACATCGAAAGTCGTAGAGAAGACCTTTCCTATTAGCCCTATTGGTTCCGGCATGTCAAGCCTAAAGTAAGGCCGGCGTAATAAAAGGGGCGCTCGTTGAGATCTTTCCCGGCCTTCGGTAACGTAATAAAAATGCTGGCGAAGAGGGTCATCCCCTGCCTGGACGTCAAGGCCGGGAGGGTCGTCAAGGGAGTGAGGTTCGTGGGTCTGCGGGACGCCGGGGACCCGGTCGAGGCGGCCCGTTTCTATGATCGCGAAGGAGCTGACGAGCTTTGCTTTCTCGACATCACCGCCTCTCACGAGAACCGTGGGATCCTTCTCGAGGTCGTCGCAAGGACCGCAGAGCAGGTCTTCATGCCCTTGACCGTAGGCGGGGGCATCACGCAGCTTGCCGATATCGGCGATCTCCTCCGCGCCGGGGCCGATAAAGTCTCGATCAATACGGCGGCGGTGGCTCGCCCGGAGTTCGTGCGCGAGGCTGCGATGCGATTCGGCAGCCAGTGCATCGTCGTCGCCATCGATGCCAAGCTCGCGGGCGATCACTGGGAGGTTTTCACGCACGGCGGGCGCAGACCCACGGGAATCGATGCCTGCGAATGGGCAAAGCGCATGGAGGAGTGCGGCGCCGGCGAAATCCTGCTGACGAGCATGGACCGGGACGGAACCAGAGAAGGTTATGATCTCGAGCTGACGAGGGCCGTCTCCGAGCGGGTCGGCATCCCGGTGATCGCGTCTGGAGGCGCCGGCAACCTGGAGCACATTTACCAGGGGCTCACCTACGGCAAAGCGAGCGCAGCCCTGGCGGCCTCGATCTTTCATTACCGCGAATATTCGATCCGCGAGTGCAAGCGCTACCTGCAGGCCAGGGGTGTTCCCGTGCGGCCGCCGAGCTGACGATGCGATCCGGACGGGCGGGCGACCCCTGGCGGAGGCTTCAGCCGAACGAGGCACGCTTTCGGGGAGGGTCGAAAAACGGGGTTTTCACGACGAGGGCCCGGGCCCGCTTGGGGCTGTGGTCGACCGTGGTCTCGATCTCCAGCGGTGTGCCCGGCCCGGCGTATTCACGCTTTACCGTTGCCAGCGCGATGTATTTCTTGAGCGCCGGCGACCACGCGCCGGTCGTGGCGTATCCCACCTGAATTCCTTCGGAATAAACGGGAACGCTGCCGCGCCACGCCGCTGACGGTGTGTGCGGAGGCAACCCGGCCTGGCGGTAAAGGTGCTCGTAATGATGCCAGTCGATTTCCAGTCCGACGATTTGCCGCCACGGACCGCGCTCGTTTTCCGCCCGCAGGGCGTCGCGCCCGACGAACCAGCCCTTTTTCAGGTCCACCGTCCAGCCGAGACCGATCT